>CALHBQ010000191.1 GCA_937930815.1 uncultured Saprospiraceae bacterium
ACGTCCATTGCAAAAACTACCGTGCTTTGGCCATTCTCATCTTTACCAATTAGGCAATTATAATTTATGTTTTCGCCCTCGCCCGTAATAGGGATGTAGACATTCCCTCCGAGATCGAGATTTTCGAGTGAATTGTACTTGACATTGACATTCAGTGTGTCAATTGAAAGTCCCCACCCATCAAGACTGCCATCTCCTAATTCTAAAAGGTTATAGGCAAAAATTTCGGCTGATATTCCATTTCCTCTATCGTAGACTATATTTTCTCCACCTACCAAAAGTTCTTTTCCTCCATTGAATGAGGTGATAGACGGTGGAAGTGAAATAGAAATTTTTCTAAAAAACACCCCTTTCCATTTCTCATCTACCTCCTCGCCTGTATCTGGATCTTGATAGAAGAAATTGGCGGGATTTGAAGCATCTGAATAATCTACATAGGCTGAATCAATTGTAAATATCATATCATCAACTCCAGGGATACTAAAAGGCGTTACCGAAGCAAATGACATAAAACTACCCAAAGTCGGTGAGCTAATGATAAAATTAGCCATCACCGTATCTACTCCACTGCTCTGATCCGCAGGTACCAATTGTTCTTTTGGAAAAGGATATTGAGCCTGAAGATTGAAATTTTTCAAGCCTTCACAACTGAAAGTAGCGTAACTTCCTTTTCCTTCAACATTAGGATCACCTTTAATGATGCGGAGAGGAAACTCAAAGTCATCTATTCCCCCTCCTACAGTTAAATCAAGGTTTACATTATCCAAACAAAAATCATCGTTTTCTATTTTTACTCTTTCTCCTTTGAAATATAAAAAGTCATCCTCCATAATTGAAGGCGCTTCAAATTCTAAATCAACAAATGTTCCTTCTGAAGTCACTTCAAGATCTAATAATATCAAATCTGCAAATCTTGGCAGATTATAGTCTTTGAGCTCTTTAAGTCTTGCTGTAATTGATTGAGGCAAAGTACTCGCGTGCCCTTCTTGCGTTCTTTTTTTCTTGAAAAATCTAAATAGACCTTTTTTTTCTTGAAAATTTGTGGCTTCACTTTTTTGAATAGCTTGAATAGTTCCATCCAAGATTTGCCCATCGCTTAGCAAAAGCAAATTTTCAAATTGAACCTCAAAATCATAATTTAGGGCAGGCAGATAAAAAGTACCTGTACCATCATTTCCTTTAAGTGTTTTGATGTTGAGGCTGGCACCTGAAATGCCAAAAGATTTGCCCTTCTGTAAATTTAAAACAGTTGGTGCAGTACTTTTTTCATTCAAAATTTTACTCTTTTTTGGCACTAACGGATTTGGCTCTATCGTGAGCCCTGTCGCAAAAGCGCCTTGAGTCGTAAAAAATAGAAAAAGGATAAAAGTGATATTTCTCATGTCAAGAAATTTTTGAGTTCTTTTTAGTGTCTTATGACATTGATAAAGATAGGTAGTGCACATAAGTCATTGATAATCTGAACATTATTCTTCGGTGAACGGTATTTTCATTCGGTGAATGGTCTCATCAGGGATCATTTATTCATTTTCAGAATTTATGACCCCTGACAAAAACATAAAACGCTTTCTTAATTCACCATGAAAAATCGGTACTCACAGGTTTGTGAGTACCTTTATAATTAGTTTGTATTGTTAAAACTGTAGATTTTCGGCAAGGAATAATTTCAACTCTCCCAAGTCAATACCATCAGGACGAATATTTAAACCTCTAATGCCTAATTGAAGATAGTCGCCTTCAATGAAAGAAGGTATTTTGATAACCATATTCACTTGCCCTCCCTTGTCATTGAAACTCATGCCTACAACAATGATGTCTGAACCTCCTGGCAATTCAAAACCAGCAGTTTGGTTCAACTTTTCGCTAATAGACATTGGAAGAGTAAAGAATTCCTTGGTTGAAGTCAGGAAGCTGTTAAGAGCATCTGAATC
Organism: uncultured Saprospiraceae bacterium; assembly: GCA_937930815.1. Classification (GTDB taxonomy): domain Bacteria; phylum Bacteroidota; class Bacteroidia; order Chitinophagales; family Saprospiraceae; genus JAGQWW01. The sequence goes on from CALHBQ010000191.1 coordinate 1,932, forward strand.
ATCAATAAATGGTATACCAGTACTGGTTTCAACATTCACCTCCTCAGCAATCAATGAATCCTCGACGTCCGTCAGGATTTCTCCTGAGATGAGTTCTCCTGCTGCATTGACCTTAATATCATCAAATGAAACATTCATTTTGTAGTTCATAAATGGTATTCGTAATGTTCCTTTTCCAGAACTACCACTGAGTTCGGTCACATTCATTGTAAATCCACCTACTTGAACAGCTTGACCATTACTTAGTGTAGCAGATGATTGATCGGCAGGGGCTTCAAGTTCTTCAGGAGCCTCACACGCAAATTCAGGAATCGCCAAGTCCGGCAAATCGAAATCAATATCAAAACCTTCAAATTTATAGGACCAATCCCCACTATCTTCTGCGCTTTGACCAGGAGTAAAAAATTCACCCAACTTAAACGTAAAATCAACAGGAATGTCGCCAAGAACTGGCATGTCAACATCGAAATCAAAATTGATTCCCAGATTACGTTTAGCATTGCTGGTTGAGTCTGGGGTAATACCGAAAGAAGGCAGTTCTCCAAAACTGATCTTACTTAAATCAACATCTAATCCCATAAAATCAATACTTGTTCCTACCGGAGTGATTTTACCGATACTAAAGTAATTATCAGGAAGATTAGGATCGAATGTAAATCCTTCGAAGTTGATGCTATCCATAGAAAACTCAGGAACTAAATTTATTCCTGCTAACCCATTGATCTCACCTATGAAATTCATAATATCTTGACTCCATCCATTGCCATTACCCTCTGAGTCAAAATCGAATTGGAATGAACCGTTTAAATCAAAATTAGGTAATTCAAACTCTCCACCCTTTCTACTCATGGTAATTATACTGGTAGGATCAAAGTTGAAAGTCATCCCAAGTAAATCAATATCCAATGTGGTTGGTAATGCTTTGAAATCGAAATCAAGGAAGAACTCCTGCTTACTTTCATCCCATTTAGGAAGGAAAGAACTATTCCATGGAATTCCATCTCCCAAGTCAAGAATTGGCAAATTGAATTTACCAACCATATTTCCTAATTCTAATTCATTGCCCTTGAAGTCAATGCTGAATGAATCTAAACCAAATCCAAATCCTCCGATTTCGGCATACTCCATTGACAATAAATTGATTCCGTCAAATCCGCCCGTGAAACCTAATGAATCAATGATGATGTTTTTTCCAGTAATCGGCGGCACTTCTTTAGTCGTAGTAGTCTTTAAAATTTCAGGTAATTCCATCGCAACCGAAGGGATATAAACTCCTTGCCATGCGCCTCCTGAGTTTGCAAGATACCCTTCTGGAAATGCTACGTTCTCTAAGTCTTCCTCTACTGACAAATCAATAAAGGCATTACTTAGGAACATCGGTGCTTCTCTCAAACCGGGCACATAGATTGAATCATTGACCTCGATATTTCCAAGGAAATTGCCCCATGATTCAGAAGTGGCATTAAACTTAGCCACAACGGGAACTGGCTCACTTTCATCTCCCTGAAGAGATTGAATAACATCAGTCGAAAAGGAAATATTTCCATCCAAATTAAATGACTGGAAGCCTTCACAATCACATGCTACATACGAGCCTTCTCCTTCATTTTTATCATATGCCTTAAAGTTGAGTGGCAAAACATCACTTAAGCTACTCAAATCAAAATCACTTCCTAATCCTAATTTGGTGGTAAAGTCTGCAATTCCATCTGGAACAATATCTAATCCTTCTGCAACAAATTCGATATATTCATCATCGACTATATTCACAATCAATTTAGCTTGAAGACTTGCTTTTTGACTACCAAATGATAATCCAACTATCGTAAAAGCAAATGTTTCTGGTTCGCCCATAACGATAGGAAGTTTAACCAATTCACCTGCTTTACTTGTCAATTTATTAACCGCATCATTCATAATAGATGGGAGATTAGTTGATTCCGCCAAGCCTCCTGTTCCTGCCTGAGTTACGACTTCTCCTTCAATCATTTCACCTTGACCATTAATCTTTATGTTATCGAACGCAACATCCAAATATCTCATTGGGCCTAACACCGGCACTTCAATTCTTCCGTTACCGGAAAG
>CALHBQ010000192.1 GCA_937930815.1 uncultured Saprospiraceae bacterium
GCTTCGACTGCGAAAGTACTATTGGAGTAATCGATGAATATCTTTTCGTAGAGCGTTTTGGCCTTTTCTAAATCGGCTAATTGATTTTCGTAAAGCTCCGCCATTTCAAATAAAGAGTTATCTGCTCGGATTTCTTCTGGATATTTTTCTACGATTTTCTCGTACATTTTTACTGCTTGGTCGTAAGCTCTATCCTTTTTATAAATCTGAGCTTTGGAGTATAAAACATCATCTTCCAACCCATGCTCAGGATATTCTTTGATTATTGAATCCAATTTAGCGAAAGCGACATCAAACTTGTTTTGAAAAATCGCCAAATCTGCTTCTGCGTATTTTTTCAATGGAATCGCCGTGGTATCCAGTCCTAAATTATCTAAAATGAATACGGACAAATCAAGTGCATCATTCGCAATCAATTTAGAGGTTGAGGATTTCAAAACAGAAAATTGTGCTTGTGCCCATTCGAAATCACCATTATAATAGGAAAGTTTTGCATTTCGGAAACGAGCTTCGTGCCCCAACAAATCATCCTTCAATGATTTATCAACTTGAGAATAAAGTAGCGTAGATTCCCAAATTTCGCCTTTTATCAAATAAAAATCAGCCAAAAGCAATTTTCCATCTGCCTGCACTTTTTTGTTGATTCCTGGAAATTCAATCATTTCATTCAATAAAACAATCGCTTTATCGATGTCCTTGATATAAAAACCTTCCAACTCAGCCAATTCCATCAAAATACTGGCAGTGGCTTTGTTTCTTCCAAATTCTTCTAAAAAGCCTTCGTATTGCGTTTCCAAAACTTTCAAGTCTTCCATTTGATAATCAAAACCCGATACCAATTGGGTACGACTATTTCTCAATGATTGACGTTTTGCATCTACATAATATGTAGAACTCGGCCCTTTGACCTCAACGATATAGTTATAAGCCTTGATAGCCGCATCGTAATCTTTATCATTAGACGCAACTTGCGCCAGACTGAAAATTCTACTTCCATTTTCATCCAAACGCTTATCCAAAGCTTTAGCTTGACGCAAAGCGTTTTTGTAATCCTTTTTTTGAATAAAAACCCATGCAAGCATTTCCATCATATCCACTGCATCTGGGTCATCTTGCAAACGGGCATATAGTTGCGTCTGCAATTCCAGATAGTCTTCCTCTTCCAACAAATTTCTTTGAAAAATAGATTGAAGGCTGCTCTTTCGGCCTGGATTCTCTTGTAAACTATTGAGGTAGTATTTGATCATTTTGGGATTATCTCCTTTACGTTGGTAAAGATTTCCCATATTATAGGCAAAAACTGCAGAATTGTCTATCAATTTCACACCTCGCTCATAGGTTTCGATGGCAAGGTCATATTTAGTTTTCCCAACAAATGCGTTTGCTAATTTTATGATTTTGTACTGATCAGCAGGTACTTTTTTGATGGCTTCTCGGTATTGCTTTTGCGCTTCGTCGTCTTTGTATTGACGTTCCAAAATGTTGCCATATGTGACATACAGATTCAGGTTATCCGGTTTACTTTTGATGGTATTTTTTATGACTTTTTCAGCTTTTTCAAAATCTTCTAAGGCCAACATCGTCTCAATATACCTATCAAAATAAAAATCGTTTTTGCCAGTTTTGTACAGTTTTTCATAAAGTACACCCGCTTTTTCAAACTCCCCATTCCTAAAATACTCCTGAGCCAATCTTGCTTCTTGGCTAAAAACAGTTGCAGAAACAATAAAACAAAACAAAAACATCAAAAATCTCATAAAACAAAATTTAGTGATTAACCTATCTACAAACGCAATAATGATGCAAAAGTTGTTTTTACGCTCTTTAACAAAAAACTCATAGAAAACTATGATATTTATACAGTTTTTTTCAAAAAAGTGACTGTCCAAACTTGTGAGCGTCTTAACGACAAATCTTAAATTTTTCTTAACTTTTAAATGGGAGAACCGTATGGACTACTCGAATTTTATTGATAATGTTTCTGGACAATTTGGAAACATAGTGCCTGGAGCTTTGGGTGCGTTAATTGTTTTATTGATTGGTTTAGTAATAGCCAACATTGTGAAAAGAGTTGTGACAGCTTTATTCAAGTCAACAAATCTTGACGAGAAATTAGCTTCAAGCATGAACAGCAGTACTAACATTGGTGCTTTTATTGCGAAGCTTGCTTACTACTTAGTAATGATGTTTGTGTTGCTAATCGTTTTAGACATTTTAGGTGTCAAAAATGTATTGGAGCCATTACAAAATTTACTTAACCAATTCTTGGCATTCTTACCTAATTTGATAGGTGCTGGTATTATCGGATATGTTGGATACATCCTTTCAACTATTGTTTCTGGTGCAACTGGATTCATTTCTGAAAAAGCAGAAGGGTTTGCTTTGAAGCAAGGAATCTCAACAGGAATGGATATTTCTGAGGTAATTAGAAACGTAGTTTTCGCTATCGTTTTCATTCCAATCCTTATTATAGCTTTGGATACTTTGGGTATGAGCGCAATTTCTGACCCAGCTAAAGAAATGTTGAGTACGCTACTGAATGCTATTCCTAACATTTTGGCAGCAGGTATCATTATCGCTGTATTCTTCTTTGTAGGAAAGTTTGTTGTAAACTTCTTGGTTACATTGTTAGACAACATGAATATTGACTCTTATGCAAGTAAAATTGGCATTGACAATATCATGGGTGATACATCAATGTCAAAAACTATTGGAAATATAGTTTTCGCTTTATTGATGTTTGCTGGGGTAACAACTGCTCTTGAAAAACTTGGAATGACTTCTTTGGTTGATATGATGAATAACCTTTACGGAATTGCTGGTAACATCTTATTCGGTCTTATCATCTTGATGGCTGGTAACTGGATTTCTAAAACTGCTTCTGATGCAGTAGCTAAATCTCCAGAAGATGCATGGTTGGCTTCAATCGTAAGATTCACTTTATTAGGATTATTCTTAGCGATGGGTCTTGGTACAATGGGTATCGGTGAAAACATCGTAAACCTTGCGTTCGGATTGACTTTAGGTGCGGTTGCTGTTGCTTTCGCTCTTTCATTCGGATTGGGTGGTAGAGAAGCTGCTGGAAAAACTATGGAAGATTTCCTTGGTAAATTCAGAGGTAACGGTGGAAGTACTAAAATCGTTAGAAAAGACAACTAATTGTTAGTTATAAGTTTACTGGTTAATTCGTTAATCAGATTCAAAAAAACCGATGCAC
>CALHBQ010000193.1 GCA_937930815.1 uncultured Saprospiraceae bacterium
TGTTGCCAGGTTGAGCGTTCCTTTTAGATTGTCCGAATAACGGTGCGTTAGAAGGGAAAAAAATCCGCGAAAATCCGTGTGTATCCGCGTAATCCGCGTTCCACTTCATCACTTGGGAAAGTCGCTTTAAGCAAGCCGCTCCAAGTCGTAAATTGTCTGAATCAGGATTTACAGGATTATAGGATTTACAGGATTGAATCGAAGATTTGCTAATCAATAGCAGCAATATTTTAAAATTCATCCATCAAATAAAATCCGCGCAAATCCGCGTCATCCGCGTTCCACTTCATCACTTGGGCAAGCCGCTCCAGCCAATCAAACATAAAAATCCAAAATAAACAGAAGACCAAAAACCACACTTGCAATTCCATTGGTGGTAAAGAATGCCATATTGATTTTCGATAAGTCATCTGCTTTTACCAATCGATGCTGATTGAGGAGTAATCCTAAAAAGATAATCAGCCCTCCCCATTGTAGCAATTGCATCTGAGGGTAAAGATTTTTTACCATAAAACTCGCTGCTATCATAAAACTTGCAGACAGAAGGTGAGAGAATTTCGATAACATTAATGCTTTTTCTTTACCTAAATATACTGGAACAGAGAAGAGCTTATTTTCTCTATCAAAAGCTTCATCCTGAAGGGCGTAGATGATATCAAAACCGCCAACCCAAAAGAGCACCGCTCCTGAATACAGCACTGGAACTAAGTGAAATTCCCCTGTCACCGCCAAAAAGGCACCAATCGGCGCCAAGGCTAACCCCAAGCCTAATACAAAATGACAAATACCTGAAAATCGTTTGGTGTAACTATAGCCTAAAGTAATTGCCAATGCAATAGGTGAAAGGTAAAAGCAAAGTGGATTGATAAACCAAGTGGTTAAAATGAAGAGCAACGAGCAAACCAGAACAAAGGCAATTGCTGCATTAGGACTGATGACGCCTGCTGGTATCTCACGAGTTGCAGTCCGCGGATTTAGTAGGTCTATATCTCTATCCAAATAGCGATTAAAAGCCATGGCAGCGCTTCTGGCGAGTACCATGCATGCCAGTACTAATCCCAATGATTTCCACCCAAACTCAAAAGAGTCGGTATGAATGCCTAAGAAGTAGCCAACAAGCGCAAAGGGCAGCGCAAAAATTGTATGGCTGAACTTTATAAGGGATAGGTAATTTTTCATTGGACTACTTTCATTTCATTGAGCAACAAAGGAACAGAAGCTATGTTTAAAAACAAAAAAAGGTGATGCCGAATGACATCACCTTTTTTATATTTTTCAATTCAGTGAATCTTATTGATTTACTTGAATTTGTGGTGCAGCAGTTTGTGTGCCAGCAGCAGGAGTTACTTCTCCAACCAATGCTACGAAAGATTGTACAGGATCTGTATTTGCTGTAATTGTAACTTTTTGGTTACGTGGTCCTTTCTTTCCTTTTGAGTTGAACTCAACAGTAATTGAACCTGATTCACCAACTGGAATTGGCTCTCTTGGCCATTGTGGTACAGTACATCCACAACTTCCTTTTGCATTACTGATAATTAATGGTTCACTACCAGTGTTGGTAAATTTGAAAGTATGTGCTACCACTTCACCTTCATCAACAGTTCCAAATTTGAATTCCGTTTCGTCGAAAGTCATTTTTGTTGTTGGCCCCGTTGGAGCTGCTTCAGCAGCTGGAGGAGTTGGAGTGTTAGCGGCTGCGTTTGGAGCAGCATTTGGTGTTACTGTATTTGTGATTGCTTCACGTGCACCATCTTTAGCTGCACTTCCGTCTTCTGCGCAAGAAGCAAAAAATGAAACAACTAAAACAACTGAAAAAAGAATACTTAATTTCTTCATTACTAAGTGTTTTTGGATAAAATAATAATTAGATTATAAATTAATTTTGTCGAGAACAAAGTTATAAGCAAAGTCATTTTTCCCCCGTTAATAGGCTAAAAATATGTGTTAACGGCGTGTTAAGTATATAATTTTTGCTAATAAGTTTCAATTGATATCACATCAAAAGACAAATCATTAGCTTGTTTTTTACACTTTATAAACATATTTAATTCTTTTGTAATACGTCAATTACCGTGCCTATGTGAAATTTAAGTTATAATGTTGAAAGTTTAAAGTTTAAAGTTGAATGTTTTATATGCGACTCGTTCAGCTTTGAATATCTAAATTTCAGTGGATATAATTCTCCACCAAATGTATGATGAGCAACTGGTATGAATTCACCATGAGACAATTACTATTTCGGTAGTGATATCGAAAGTGGTGATGATTTTTTTACAAAAAACTCGTGGCTGGCGCGAGGTTCTGCCTCGTATGTACGATCCTCAGCCGTCTCGCCTGTATTATTCGATTTGTTGGTTAGAAACCAACTGATCTCACACACGAGGCAAGAGCCTCGCGCGAGCTATGATTACTTTTTAAATAAAAATCAACAAATGAAATATCACTACCACTATTTCAATAAAAAGACCCACGATGAAACATCGCAGGTCTTTTATGTGGATTTTATTTATCGTCCAATAATGAAAATTTATTGGGCGTTCTCAATTTCGGTTATCTTGAAACCATAATGCTTTCAGTATGGATAACTCTATCTTGTAAAACAACGTTTACAATATTCTTTCCGGCAGTTACGCCACTAATGTCGATTGGACCTTCCCCAACAATAGAAAACTTCTTGATGTATTTTCCATCTTCGCTGGTGATATTTACTTGAGCACCTTCCACATTTTTAAGGTGTGAAATCCAAAGTTGAGAGTAACTTTCGTCAATCTTTACTTTAAGGTCATTCAAAGTTTTTACCTCTGCTGCTGGAGTATTCTCTAAATTCAAATCTGCGAATAACCATTTGTACGCATTTCCAAATTCACGTGCCCAGTAAGTCTCTGAATGCTTGCCATCAGGGTGAATAATTTTTCTAATGCTTTCTGAACCATGTCCTATTGTTCCAAGCACGTCAACCATTTTGTTGAGGCCACTTAACATTTCAGCTCCTTCACCTTGACCAGCAATCGTGTAGTATTTAAGATTACTTCTTTTTCCTTTAGCGTTAGTATGCGTATAAGCTTCTTTTGAAAACCAGAATGAAGGTGATAAAACACCTACTTTAGAAAATACATCTTGGTATTCCATTGCTACATAGTGAGAAATCAATCCACCCATTGAGCTACCGATAAGTCCAGTATACTCTCTACTTGGTAGTGATCTATAAGTAGCATCAACATAAGGCTTCAACGTTTTTACGATGAATTCGCCATATGCTTTTCCTTCTCCACCTGCTTCCAACTGATTGTTGTACCAAGGTGAGTATTCGTCTAATCTTCTCCAACCCCCGTTTTCAACGGCAACTATGATAGCACCATAGTCACCTGCGTTGAAAAGGGCATTCATCGTTTCATCAACTTTCCATTCACCAGAAAGCGATGTTTTTTCGTTGAAGAGGTTTTGGCCATCTTGCATGTAGATAACCGGATATCTTTTTGTTGAGGTTTCGTAATCAGGTGGTAAGTAAACCCAAACTTTTCTATTCCTTTCTAATTGAGGAATGTAAAAGTCCATGTCCATTAAGTAAACATTCTTCTGAACAGAAGGATTATTAGATTTAGAACCTAATAAATTGTCCCAACTAATAGATGCTTCAATTGTCCCAGTAGCATTTGAACCACTAGAGAAGTTTACTTTAGAATTTTCCTGAAATAAGTTTACTGATTTTGAGCCGTCACTGTTGGTGGTGGCATTTGATGCGAGGTACTCTGCTTGAGGACCGGTGAGTCGGACTTGCAGTTGCCCAAAGGCGCACTGCAGTGCGAAAACACAGATAATAGTTAATAAATAATTTTTCATGTACTGCTCTCTTAACTTGGAGGTTTAGAAATCGGTTTAATCCCATCTTATTATTTCCCTTAAGCCTTCCCACAGGCAAGAAATAATTTTTCAGCGAATAAAATTTATAAGTGTTTTATTTTAATTGGCTTGTACCCACTTAATTTCCCAATAAAGTAAATATAACCAATGCAGACGTGTGATTAATCATACGTCTTATTTCTGTAGTGTTTCGTAAACGAGTGTAAATTTCTCTTTGAAATGAAAGTCTATGAATTCTTTTAGAAGTATTGGGGTTATGAATTCGGAAAGTGCAAATATTATTCCAAGGACGCACAAAAATCGAAATTTCTATCTTAAAAAAAGAATTTTTCCAAAGAAATATTTGTCACAACAAAAATAATGGAAATTCTTGTAAAAGCGAATATAATATTGATAATTTAATGTAAAGTAATGCTTTATAAATACAATTAATACATATTTAATTAATATTTATGTCAAAATACACTCGTTTTTAAAAATACAGGTGTCACAATTTTTGAGTATTAAATACGAAAGCACCCAATAATACATTACCAGGTGCTTTAATATGTGAGCGTTTTAACGTTTCCTATAAATTTTCAGGTCCTTCAATTTCAATCCATTGACCTGCTGTTCTGGCATAAATGGTGTTATCGTACATCGCTTCACAGTTTACACTTGGCAAATAATATTTGCCTTGATAGGCAGCATTTAGTAATACATAATAGGTTACAGACCTTTTTCTGTTTAAATCAAAAAAGGTATGAACTCTATCGTCTCGGAAATCTTGATACTTAGAATCGGAGTTCTTGTATTTATTATCGACATCGCTCATTCGGGTATTGATGATTTCCCAGCCAGCAGGGAATACTTGTTCTAATGCCAATTCTTCTATTCCATAATTCAAAATTCCATTATGTGTGACGGTTACTGCGGCATAAAAATCAGTGCCTTGAGCAATTCGTTTAGGATCGATTGGATTGCCGTTGGTTGATTTGTATTCCACTGCTATGTCAAGTTTGCTTGATTCAGGTTTTTCTAATCCAGTGATGGGTTGACCTTCTAAGGAGAAAGTCGCGAAAATTGCCTGACTTCCAGTGTTTTTTATGGTAACTTTTTTTGTACCCAAATTCTCTACATCAATTTCTTTTTGATAAAGTGGCAGTTTGGTGCCTGCATTGATTTCTTGTTGAGTACCCAATTGATAGGCAATGCTCAATTGCTCATCAGGTTGTGATTTTCCAATAAACTTACCGACGGCCATCAGCGAGTAAGCAATTTCTTGGGTATTCATCCATTTTTTACTACCCAAATTTTTACATACAGCTATCAGTAAATCTTTCGCCTCGTTTTTCTTTCCAGTTAAAATCATTGTTTCCAAAACGATAGCTCTGAATCTATCACTCGAACCAAAATTGCCACTTGAGTATCGATATGGTTTTACATTGTATTTCAACTCATCAATCAATTGAGTAGCCACTTCATTTTTACCCGCCAATGCAAATGCCCCTGCTAAATGCCATCTTGCCTTATCACTTAATTTATTTTGATTTCTAAGTCTATTCATTGCACCCAAAAGTGGTTTCCCTGCTTTTGCGAGTGTATATAGACGATAGGCCTGCAACATTTGATTTCTTTTATTATTCCAACGTGAGTAGGAATAAACAATTCGCTCATAATCAGGATTCCAAGTTTCGATTGCTTTTTTCTGAGAACGAACCCAGTTTTCAATCATTCCTGCTGGAATGGCATAACCTAAGTCTTTGGCTTCGACCAAAAAGTGCCCTGCATAGGCCATCGACCATCCATTGTAATAATCTCCACCCGGCCAATAGCTAAAACTACCATCGCTGTTTTGAAAATTGCGCAGTCGTTCGATTGCTGCATTAATATTTTGATCAATCTCTCGACGTTTATTTGCATCTATTTCAATGAAACGATGAACATACAATTGTGGAAATGCGGCTGAAGTTGTCTGTTCCAGACATCCGTACGGATAGCGAATTAAATACTTCAGTCGCCGCTCTAAATTAATAGTTGGAATACCCGAAATTTCAAAACTTCCAGAATTTGTTCCTTTTATGCCAACGGGTTCAAATGGGATATTTTTTGACTCGCCGGGCTGTATAATTTCGGTATAACTCCTTGATTGATAGGGGTTTGGGTTCCTAATTTCAATTTCTATTTGTTGGCTTGCTTTCTCTCCGTTGCCTGTGGCTTGCAAGTCGAACTTTGCAATTCCAACTTTATCTGATACTTCAATATCATAATATGCTAACTCATCTCCTGGACTCGAAAACTTCATTTTTTGTATTGAGTTTCCAACCAAATTTATCAAGCCCGTACTTTCTGAAAATTTAACACTGACATCTTTTACTTTTTTCTCCATGGCAAAGACGTTGACGGGTAATCTCAGTTTTTCACCTGGACTCAAGACCCTCGGAAGGGTAGCGAGTAACATCAGTGGTTTGCGCACTGGGGTTGTTTTTTCTGCATTTCCAAAAGCATCACCTTGGCGAGCCACCACCATCGTTCGCACCGAACCGACGTAGTTAGGCAATTTGATTTTATGTTTTTTGGTTTGTCCTTTTTCTAAATAAAAAGGTCCTAAATGACGTACAACTGGTTTGAACCGATTCGCTTTTTGTTTTGAGTTATCAATTTCTGCGGCGCCACCACCGACTGCCAAAATGCGATCGAGCTCTCCACCAAAAGCACCCAACACATCATCATAAACATCCCATGTTTGGACACCCAATGCCTCACGTGCATAAAATGACCCATGCGGATTGGGTGTTTTGAAACGAGTCAAATCGAGCAATCCGTCATCGACCATCGCAATGGTGTAGGCCATTCCTTTGCCAGTTGATTCAGCCACGGTAATATCGACAGTTTGGTTTGGTTCTAAAACATCAGGCATTTTGATAGTTGGTTTCAGTTCCGTCGATTTATCTTCTACCTTAATAGGTATCACGCCATACAATCTTATCGGCAAATCATTTTTGGTTTGTGAATGTGGTTGAAACATCGAGACATGCGCATAGACCGTCGGCAACATATCTTTTGTGATTCTAAAACTCAATTTGTTTTCGCCACTATCGGCCTCTTTCCAATAAGAGTCGATGACTTTTGTCCCATCTTCGAGGGTTAATAAAATTTTACCATTGTCACCTGCTGGGACAGTGATGCTTGCAGATTCTCCAACTTGATACACTTCTTTATCACTTGCAAAAGTTAGCATAGAAGCTTCTTTTCGTGCGCTGTTATTATCATCATTTTGATACCAAGGATAGCCATTGTAAAAATATCGACCAGCGCAATGACCACTCTCATTATCACAAACGCGAATCAAGTACCGACCTGTTTCTTTCAGTTGCGTGGTCCACAATCCTTTGCCTTTTGCATCAGTAGTAATGGTCTGTTTTTTTAGAGCGTTGTAATGATCGGTACTGTTAAATTTATAAGCATTTCTACTGCCGGCGTACCACCAATTCCAAGTCACTCGGTAGATGCCGACATTCAGTTTCCTACCTTGTTTTGGTTTGCCGTTTCCGTCAACAGATGCAAACTCAAAAGTGCCATTTTTGTTGGCTTCCAACCGCTCATGTCCCCATTTGTTTTTAGGTAGAGAAACCCCTGAATAGCTAACAAAAGGAGAATAAGGAATTGAAAAATTATCGGTACTAAAATCACCTCCTTTTTCAAATGCACGTGTTCGGAATCCAACTTTGATTTTGCCTGGAAGATATTTTGTTGAAACGATATTTCCAGTAATTCTTGCTTGTCCAGATTCATTTAGATTTCCATCAAAAACGACCTTTTGCGAAGCATTAAATTTACGAGCTGGATCTTCAAAATGATAGTCTGGATATTTTTTAAATGATGTATTTAATTTTGAAATATTCATCTCGACTTTTGCCTTCAAATTTTTGGCTGGTGCGCCATGTAACCAATTGACTTGAAGTTGTCCATCTAATTGATTATCAGTAGGTTGTAGTTCTTCTTTGTTGAAATCGAGGTTTACTTTTAGTCGGTTTGGCTTGACCGTTTCTATCTTTAAATTTTTGGCGAAAGTTGCTCCTCCAATCGTAACTTTTGCCAACCAATCACCAGTTGGAGCATCGGCAGAAGTAGCCGTTTTTAGCGAATAAATTTGATTGATGTTTTCTGAAATAACTTCCTTTTTTTGCAACTGACCACGTGCATCGGTTAACTCAAAAGTGATAGGATGATTCTTGGGTAATTTGCCTGTTTCGTCTTCCAACATAAAGTTTAAAAACAGCGTATCTCCAGGTCGCCAAACCCCTCTTTCTCCATAGATATATCCTTTCAATCCTTTCTGTACGGTCTGTCCTGAAACGTCGAATTTTGACAATGAAAGCGTATTGCCATCTTGCAAATTCATGAAGCCTCTATCCGCTCCATTATTGACAACAACTGTATATGGTTTTCGATCCAATTTTGTTTTTAAAATACCGTCACCATCGGTGGTTCGGGTTGCCAAAAGCTGTTGTTGGTAATCGTAAAATTTTACTTCTGCACCAGCGATTTTATCGGTTGAACGAAGGTCGTTCACGGCAACAAAAACTTCTTTTTCTCCTCCAATTTTTACGGTAACTCCGAGGTTGGAAGACACCACATTTCGACGAACAAAATTTTTAGAAGTGTAAAAAGCAGGGTAGCAAGGATCTTCTCTGTGATTCCATTCGTAGCCATCATATCGTCCTCCAAATCCAAATCGACCATTCCAAAATGATTTGATTTCGCCCTCTTCATTGAGTTGGTCTTCCATTAATGTCAACTCATTATCCGATTCCTTTTTGTTCTCACAAACGTAGGTCGAATACTCCTGCCGAAAACCAATTCTAATCTGATAAATTGAATTTGGGGATTGATTGAAAAGGTCGTTCAAGTCAAGTGCATAGCGCGTCCATACATTTGGATTTGCTTTTTTGTTGATGGTGCTAAGTGGAATTTTCTTTTGTAAAATAACCCGTCCGACGCGTTCCATTTGGTAAGAACCAGAGAGCTGGTTGATTTGTAAAAATTGCAAAATATTATCATCAAAAATCTGAAAAACCTCCACTTCGACTGCGTTCAAACTAATCGCTTCAAAAGGAAAAATAAGGTTGGAGGAACTTGGCATAATGACGCCACTGCCGACCAATCGAACGCTGGGTTTGTTTTGCTCGACCGCCACTTTCCAATTGGAAACAGATTTCATACGGGCGCCATTTGAGTTTATAATTCCTGACTCTGCTACCAATTCTACTTCACCTGTTACTCGTCCTTGAGGATAGATTCTGACTTCATTTCCAGAAATTTCAAAACTCAATTTTCGATTATCATTTAAGATTCTGATCAATCCTTTCAACTCTTGACCTTCTTTAAGTGGGTCGCTAAAAGTCATAATGAAATGCGGTTTTTCACCTTGTACTGCTCTTATATTTACAACTTTAAAATCACCCAAGGCTGGTATCTCAACAGTTCGACTATCACTCGATTTTGAATTGATTTCTTTACCATTCCAAACAATATTTACACTGCTCGATTTGTTACTGCGCACTGCATTCAAAACCGTAAAAAATGATTTGTTGTTCTCTGGTTGATGTATCCACCGAACCTTTAATTTTTTGGATCCCTGTTTGGCCGTTAATACTTTTTCCAACTTGGCAGTTTCTACCACATCGGTAGTGGTTACGATGCCTTTTACGTTTTGGTTTTTCAAATCTGCAGTAGCCGATTCAGTTCCTTGAATCGTAACCATGAGATTTTGTGGATAGGTTGAAAAGTCAAATTCGAAGGTTCGTAGTTCAGTCGGGACGTTGGAATACAACGAGCTCAAATCAATCGAACCTACGTAATTTTGATTGGATTTTAAATGTTGCTCTGGTTGAAAAACAAGGGTTTGGTTGTCTCTCCAAAACGACTTGCCACTCACAGAAGGCTTTATTTTTAAAAGGTTTTCACCTAATGTTGCTTTCTGTTGTTCCGATACAATTTGGGCAAATTGTATTTTGATTTCTGCTGCTTTGGAAATAGTACCCGAGGTATAAGCGTAGATATATTGACCGATTCCTTCGGGCATATCTTTGGCCTTGTAGGTATCATTTTTGCAACCTGAAAAAATTAGAATAGATAGGAGGATGATAAAGATTGTTTTCTGCATGGTTAATCGATTTAAGATGTTTCTCGAAATTAGGAAAAAGAATTTCATTTTTATAACTTTTTTAAACTTTCAAAAATTGTTTTAAATGGTTTAGTGTTCCTTATTTTAGCGCCGTTGAAAGTTCTAAATTGAAGAACCCCATTCACTCATTCCAAAATTCACTGATTCACTCATTCCTTGTCTATGCTAATGCTTCCAATGTTTCCGCTTCAGTTGGTCGTCTATCCAGGCGAAAAACTCAACCTGCATATTTTTGAAATGCGCTATCGCCAATTAATCAATGAAGTTGCCGTTAGTGGTAATACATTTGGAGTGCCTGCATTCATCAGCAATCAAGTGATGACATTTGGAACAGAAGTCGAATTATTACAAGTTTCAAAAAAATACGATGATGGTAAAATGGATATAAAAACCAGAGGCATCGGCATTTTTAAGATCCACGAATTTTTTCCAAAAGCAGAAAACAAACTCTACTCCGTTGGTGAAATTGAAAAGATGTATTTCGAATCCAGAGGTGATGTTTTTGTTGCTGCTGAGATTCTTGATAAAACGGAGCAGCTTTACAAAATGCTCAAAATCAATAAGCCGTTACCAGAAGATCCTAAAGATTTGAATCTCTATAAAATGGCTCATGACATCGGACTGAGTTTGAGCCAAGAGTATCAGTTACTCACCATTGCTACTGAAATAGAACGCCAAAAATTCATTCTTAATCATCTTAATCGCCTCTTACCGACCGTTTCTAAAGTTGAAGAAATCAGAAGGAAAGCCAAACTAAATGGGCATTTCAAAAACATCATTCCACCGAAATTTTAAAGAACTTTGAATCAAAGTTAGGTGATTTGGGAAGTGCCTTTTGGGTGCTTTAGTATTCGTTGCTCATTGTTTAGAATTCGTTAGTGTTTTGGCAAAATATTAGGTGTAAAACGACTAATTTTCGCCTGAATGTCGTAAAATTGGCGGTACTATTTTAATGTAGTTATGAAGGAAAAGCGGAACTTTGGATTTTCTTAAAACACCTATTTATTAGCTTAATTGAAATTTTTTATCAATGAAAATTGCCCTTACTGTTCTATTTTTCGCTACCTCACTTTTAAATCTTTGTGGACAAGCCTATCACCCAATTTTTCAGAAGAAACCGGGCGAAATCATTCGTGACATCACAACCGACAAGGATGGAAATATCTTAACCGTTGGAGAAGGAAGTATAAATGTGAGTTGTACCGATACTGTTCAATACAATGCATTGGGCAAATTGTATTTAGTGAAATATGACATAGCAGGGAATCAGTTATGGCGACTAAATATTGGCGACCATGATAGCGTAGAAAGAGATCAGCCAAGAGCAAGGGGAGTCGCTACCGATCCTTCGGGTAATATTTTTGTGGTAGGAGATTTTGATGATGACTATTGCGGTTTCCATCCAGAAGAAATTTTGGAGTGGTACCGATATTCAAATGGCGCAAGAGATATTTTTGTCCTTAAAGTTTCGCCAGATGGCGAGGTGCTTTGGGTGCAAACTGTTGGTGGTAGTGTGGATGATTTTGCAAACGATATCGTAATCGATTCCGTAGGTAATCTTTTTATTACGGGTACCTATAAATTTACCGTTGATTTTGACCCAGATGAAGATAATGAGTTTAATCTTTCCACTCCTAATTTTGAACCTACGCCCTATGTTTGGTCATTGACCAACGATGGATTGATTCGATGGGCCAGAGCCTTTCCAAACGAAACTTTTAATTCTTCTGGTAGCAGTATAGCGATTGATCAAAATGGGGATATCCTTGCCACAGGCACACATGGGCCACGAAATGCACAAGGTGATCGACTTCCGACTTCCTTTTTCGTTTGGAAATTAAGAAAGGATGGAGGTTGGACTAAATTTTTGAAAATATTCACGCCTTCGGAATCTGCTTTTGGTCGAGGCATTGCCACTGATAATGAAAACAATATCATTGTCACCGGCCGATTTAGCGGAACGCTTGATTTTGATTTAGGTCCAGATTCAATGAAATTGACAGGTGCCGCTGATTGGAAAGCCGATGCCTTTATTTTAAAACTAACTGAAAACGGAGATTACATTTGGGCAATAAAAACAGGGACAGGCGCGGGCTACGAAGCTGCCAATGACGTCGCCACTGATGCTGCTGGAAACATTTTTGTTGCAGGCCGCTTTCGCGGAAATGTTGATTTTGACCCTGGGCCAGAAGTTTTTACCCTCAGCACCCATGTCGAAGGAAGTGAACTTTATACTCAAGTTTTGGATAAAGATGGCAACTTCATCTATGCCCATGATTTTGGTAATCAAGGCATTAGCGAGGATGAAGGCTGGGCGATTGCGGTAGATGACGATGGACGGATTTATTCAGGAGGGGTTAGTTGGAGTGGCGGTAGTGTTGGGCATCTTCAAGCGTACAACCATTGCCTTCCTATCACTCAGGATACGTTTATTAACGGATGCTATAAGGTCAATTACAATGGTCGGGAGTTTACTGAAAGTTGCCGATTCTCTGTACTTATCCCTTCTTCCGATAATCCCCCTTCTTGCGATATTATTTCCACAACGATTATTGAGGTTTTAAATCCTATCCCAGCTGAAGCGGTCATTTCTGACACTCTCGAATTGGGCGTTTTCCTACCCTCAGATTCTATTCAATGGTTGCATTGTGATGAAAATTTTGCACCTGTTTTAGGTGAAAATGATAATTTTTTCAATCCAACCGAAACTGGAAATTATGCCGTTGAATTGCTTTATGATTTGGGTTGTGCGGATACTTCTGATTGTGTTTTTATAACCATTCCTACGAATGCGGTTTCTGAAAATTCGGATGTTTTTGCAGATGTATCGATTTTTCCTAATCCATTTCAAGATAAAATAAATTTAAAAAATATTCCTCTGGCTTTCGCCGAAATTTCAATTTTTGACCTTTCGGGAAAGTTGGTTTTTGAAACTCAGAAACCTTATGGCGTTTCTAATTTTTCCATTCCTACAGAGCATTTTTCTGAAGGTGTGTTTTTGCTTTATTTGAAAAGTGAGGAAGGGGTTAGGAGAGAGTTGGTGATGAAGGTGCTGTTTTAAGATGTGTAATATGAAGCATTAATTTTGATTCGTGATAATTTTTTGTTTTTATTTTAAAATTTTGTAATTTTGAAAGAACGAAAAACGTTATAATGGAGATTGAAATATTGGAAGTTGAAACACAGCAAAAAAAAGCAGCTGAAATAAGCAAGGCACTTTTTAAAGAACTTCCGAAGGTCAAGGATGGTTGGAATTTCAATTGGCGAAAATTATCAAAAATTGAAGGTGGAGAAGTTTTTAAACTTACTTTGAAAAAAGAAAACCCAGGTGTAGAAGGAATAATGATGTTAACCATTATGTTTGAAGAAATGGTATTCATGAATAACATTGAAATTGCTCCTCGCAATATTGGTTCAAATGGAAAATATGAAAATGTAGCCGGCTGTTTGATTGCTTATGCTTGTTTGTTGGGGTTGGAATGGGGACGAGGAAATTATTATGGATTCCTTACTTTTGATAGCAAAACAGAACTAATTCCACTTTATCATGAAAAGTATTTAGCTGATTTTGCAATGGGGCAAAGGATGTTTATTACTCCTGGTAATGGCTTGAAACTAATTAAGAAATATCTAAATATAGATTTATGAAAAATCAAGAAATAAATGCAGGTGGAGTCAATGGTACTGGAGAAGGAGTGGTTAATGTAAATTCCGAGAGTTTTAAAGCGCTTAGAAAAGCGGTAGAAGAACATGCTAAAGCCATCCCTGAAAAGGATAAAATTCGATATCGATTAATTTCGGTTCGATTACAAATGGAAACTTACCTCAGAGAAGAAATCTCTGAACAAAAATCACTTGGTGATTTTTTGAAAAAATGCATATCAGCGCTTGGCGTCAAAAATAAAGAATTCGCTGATTTTATTGAGATTAAAGAATCCAATCTTAGTTCTATAATTAAAGGTAA
>CALHBQ010000194.1 GCA_937930815.1 uncultured Saprospiraceae bacterium
ACTTTCTTTTTCTTTACAACTGGTTCTGCGTACTCTTCTTCTTCCTCATCATCGTCTTCCATTGCCGTATCCACATATCCGTCCTCTTCTTCCTCGTCCTCCTCATCTACATCGTCATATTCTATTCTTTTTCTCTTTTTCTTATAGGATGGTTTTCTCACTGGAGGAGCTGGTGCAGTTGCTACTTCCGATACAGCAGCAGCAGAAGTTTCTTCCTCTTCGTCAAAAGGACAAGTTTCCACATCTGCGTAATGGATAGAATAGACCACATCTGTAATGACCCAATCGCGACCTTTTTTGACCAAATTCCATTTTTTATGTCCCCATTTCTTCATGGTTCTACCACTATGAGCAGAATAATCGAAAGAGATACTCCCCACATTTCCATCTGAATTGGTTTTGATATTATAGATTTTTTCGAGTTGTTTTTGCTCGGCGTCTATGATGGAGTTAATAAAGTATTTGTGATCAGTGACATCAATTCCGTTAGGTTTGGAATATCCTTTTTTCACAGAAGCTGCTGATTCGGAAGATAGCACGCCAACAAATGGAACTGACCTTGAAAAGAATAAATCATTAAACTGATCTTCGTCACTGGTCGCAATTGCTTGTTTATATTCTTTCATAACTCGCTTCAGGGCAGCGCGCTCTGTAGATGATTTGCTTTGACCAAAAAGAAATATACTTGATATTGAAAAAATTAAAACGAGAAAACCTTTCATATTGAGTGAGTTTATTTTTACAAAAAAAGTAGGAAGACACAAAGATAAACTATGCATTCAAGTCTATTATTATTTACGTGCTTCTTAATTTTTGTTTAAGAAGTTATTTACAAATAGCTTTTAAGCTGTAAATCCGATTATGAAGAACCTGATTTTGCCAAATTTTAAACCCATAGCGAGGCTATGCATTGAAAATTTGGCTTCTTCAGAACCTTCAATCTCGAATCCTGGCCGATAGCAGGCGGGTTTCGCCTCTAAAATCTATTCCTAAACAACTTCAAATAA
Organism: uncultured Saprospiraceae bacterium; assembly: GCA_937930815.1. Lineage (GTDB taxonomy): Bacteria > Bacteroidota > Bacteroidia > Chitinophagales > Saprospiraceae > JAGQWW01. The sequence goes on from CALHBQ010000194.1 coordinate 1,008, forward strand.
AAAAAGCCTATTCCCTTTGAAAGGAATAGGCTCGATTTATTGGGTTAAATAGGAATTAGATTAATCTAAACCTTGATTGTTTTGCATACAATTAAGTAATAAGCTTCTAATTTTTTGGTCTGTTTCTGCAAAGATTTTTCTTCTTTGAACCGCTGAGGAGATTTTATTTACTGCAATATCTCTTTCTTTCATAATTGCAGCTCTTTGCTTTGCCGTTCTTCTCATGCAATAATCTTTCAATTGTTCTTGATTTTCCTTAGCAGCTTCTGGGTTTTGACCTTGTCTTGCTGCGTCCTCGATTTTTCTTTGCTCTTCTAATTGTTTACGTGTTTGTGTCGGTTTTTGGTATCTTTCATCACTGGTTTCTGGCTGCGTTTCTCTTAGAACTGGTGGATTGTAAGATTCTTGAGATGGTCGTTGCTGAGGTACATAACGAGTTTCTGGCTGAACTGGTTTGCGTGCTGGAGCGCTGATTGTTTCTATTGTTCCACGACGATAATCTTCATTGCTCCCTTTTCTGCCATATTTCTTCTTTCTTCTTTCTTGACCTTCGCCAAAATCATGTCCCATGCATTTATTGTAGCTACGCATGATTCGAGTAAGTGCTCGTTGTCCTTCTTCAGGAGTCATATCTGCAGCGCTTTCTTGCAGGTTAGAAACTTGTCTTTGCATCATTTGATCACATTCGCTCTGGGCAAAAGTTGCTTGCGAAAAACAAAAGGCCAAGGCAAGGGTCATTAATAATCTGAAATTTTTCATAATAATTGTTTTCTTTAAAATGCACTTTAGTGCGTTGATTAATAAGGTATGATGGCTTTTTGTGTATTCAGTATTGAAGACGTACCCTATTTCGAACAATTATTATGAAAACAGATTATTCGTTCAAATTCCAATCGTAATCTAAGTAATCAATATCGGTTTTAAGATTTATTTTTACTTCTGAATATTGATTAATAAAGTCTCTTAGTTTGGTTCCTTTTTTTGTAAAATCTCCTTTAAACCAAGAGAAAATTTTAGACAATTGCACATAGCCATTTTCAAATTTATTTTTAACCGGATTAGCCAAAAAGTATTTGGTTTGGTCTGTCAATTGAGCTTCTAATTTTTCGGCGGTATAGGCTTCATTTCGTAAACGAGGGCAGGAGACCGATGCGCAATTCAATGCAAAATGCACGCGTGGCTCCTCAAATCGAGGACGAACGATTCCATGTTCGATATTATTCAAATCGTAAGTCTCGTTTTCAATTTTTATAAACTTGATATCCCAAACTGTATTGACGAAAGGGATTCCATTTTTTATGTCTTTTATGCTTTTCTGAGGGTAATTTCGAGTGACTATTTGTACCGTAAAGGCATTATACGCATTCAGCCAATAGGCCAATCGTTCATTTCGATTCCAATTGGTATCGTTTGGGTGCGAACTGCTCAAAATCGCCAAATACTGATTGAGCCGTACGCTATCTTTTACGAATCCTTTGTAATCAACTTTTCCTTCTTCGGTTACATATTTTCCAACCAATTCATTCCATATCTCATGGGAAACAGGTTGAGAGGAAGATTGGATTTTTTTGACTGCGCAGGAACTGATAAAAGCGGTTGCAAAAATTATTATGATGATTGATTTAATAAATTTCATTGTTTTCGATTTTAGAGGAGAACCCCCTCAACAAGAGATTGTTTCAAGAAGTGTTAAGACCAAATATGAAATGAGCATTTGCGGACAGATAGGAGCGCTTGGTTTTAGAAATCAAAACTTTAGCATCCAACGATAAGCATCGTACATTTTTTGCTGAGAGTAACCTAACCGATTCATATTGAAAATGATAAGGTTGGCCAATTGAACTTTGAGGTAATTGTTCTTTTCATACTTTCGAGAAGAGGCAATAATCCGTTTAGGTATAATTTTATAATGATGATTTTTTAAAAGTTTTTCAATTAAAAAATACTCTTCCATGATGATGTACCCTTTTGGGAAACCACCCAATTTTTCAAATAATTCTTTTTTAATAAAAAGGCTTTGATCTCCTCCACGGCACCATAAAAACCTAAACCGAGTACAGTAAGTATTTATTTTTAGTAAAAAAGCATTAGAATTAAAGCCTAACCGATAGCACCCAGAGTCATGACCTTCCTTGATCGCTTCTGGAATGTCTTCCAAAAATGTATCAGGTGGAATGGTATCTGAGTGCAAAAAGTATAAAACATCACCTGTCGCTGCGGCTGCTCCAGTATTCATCTGAACGGCCCGCCCTGCCTTGGAATGGAGGAGTTGAATTGGAAAATCTACTATTTTTTCTAAAGTATCGTCTGTGCTGCCGCCATCAACCACTATAATTTCTGCAGTCGATTGAACTAAAGAGGTAAGGTATTTCAAAAGCTTAGGTAAAGCCTCTTCTTCATTGAGCACAGGAATAATAATACTAATCTTCATCGCCCAAATGTACAATCCCAACCGATAAAGAGAAAAGCCTTTTAGACTAAAAGTCGTGTAAAAGATAGCTTTCAATTGATTCGAGCACTTCTTTTTCCAAAACTGCAGTTTCTACCTCAATATTTGCATCGGTCAATATTTTGATACCTGCTCCCTGATTTTTTGGATGAGGGTCGAGGGTTCCGACATAAACTTTTTGTACTGGGTATTGAAGCATGGTTTTGGCACATGAAGGCGTTCTGCCAAAATACGAACATGGCTCAAGTGTCACGAAAAGAATAAGGTCTTTAGCGTCTTTTGGTAATAGTTTTAAAGCCATTGCTTCAGCGTGATCGCTGCCTGGTTTGTTGGTATGACCTCTTGATACGATTTTTCCATCTTGAACTATCACGCAACCAATAGGCGGATTGGGTAAACAGTCGGGGAGCGCCTTTTTGCCTTCATTGATGGCTTCCTGCATGAAAAAATTTATCTGTTCCTGATTCATACTTATAAAATAAAAATTTGGCTGTTTTGTTTTAAGTTGTGCGAATCGAAATTTGGAAATCTTGCTTTCGCCCTTGCAGGGCTAAGAATTTGGAAATTCTTAATCGGGCAATGCCCGATTCTATTTGATAAAGCCCTTTCAGGGCAAAATTAAGCCTGAAAGGCTTTCATCAGTGAGCGTTGGGCAACGCCCAACGGGCTTGATTTTCCTCAATTTAGCCCTGCAGGGGCGAAAGCAAATATAATTTCCAAAAACTTGATTCGAATAATTTTTTAATCTTACTCTGTTTTTTTTGCCTGATCCCAAATTTTAAGCCAATGCCATTTCCCAGATTTCAGATACCACCAAGAAATCCCAAACATGAAAAGCCAATAGGGGATTTCGGCTGACCAAGCCCATCCCAAATTCCCTTGATAGAATTCTACGATGATATAAACGTACACTAAATAGATAATTACAGCAACGACTTGCAGAACCAATCCGAAGAGGGTAGCACCTGTGCCAACCAATCCATTGAAAAATACACCTCCAAACGAGAAAGTCATCAAAATCGCGAGTAATACATAAAATATAGGTTGCGCTTCTTGAATCAGCGACATATCCGATTTACCCAATAGCGGATAAAGAATTTGCTCTGGAAAAAAGACGATTGGCAAGGCTAAAATCAAAGTTGAAAAGGCAGCAGCTTTTGCTGTTTTCCAAGTAATTGGTAATACCGCCATTCGCTTGTGTGCGCCAATAAATCCACTGACTAAAGTATTGACCGTAGCCGAGTAACCCCAAACTGGAATCGCTAAAACCAAATAAACCATTCTCACCAAATTGGTAATGGCCAATTGGCGCTCACCGAGATTTTCAACGATACTAAAAAAGGTAAACCAACTACCCAAGCCAATTGTCAACTGGACAATAATTGGAAGCGATAATTGGAATTGCTTTTTGATTCCGTGCCAATCAATCGGTTCCGTCGTAAGTAACCTGAAGGGGCGTATTTTTTTATCAAAAAGGATATATACAAAAAATGCAAAAGTACCGATATACTCCCCGATAGTACTTGATAATCCAGCACCAGCAATGCCCATCGCCGGCAATCCCCAATGTCCAAACACTAATCCATAACATAAGATGATATTGGCAATTACGGTAATCAAAGCACCGTAAATGATGAATTGCGGACGTGCAATACCAGTGTACAAAGCAATAAATGAGACACCAACATAGGCTGGAAAAACACCCCAACTCCGATACTCAAGATATTCCAAACTTTTATAAAAAATGATATCGGAATTGACCATCAACGAGAAGAAATAATAACCTCCAAACTGCATGAATAAAAACATCACCAATGCCAATAACAGCTCAAAAGTCACCAAAGCACGGAAAGCTTTCCCTATTTTGAGGTCTTCGCCTGAACCATAATAATGTGCCACAACAATCTGCCCTCCTTTCGAAAAACCATAGCCAATTGCGGCAATCATTAGATAGAAAACACCTACAAAGCCTATCGCGGCAAAGTCATTTTCACTCAAGTGATAGAGGAAAACGCTATCAATCATCGCCATTACATTTTGCGCAGCACTTCCCAACATGATTGGAAACGAAATGCGAAAAATTGACCAATAAGAGGTTCCTAACGGCTTATTCATAAAAATTTGGCGGGGGTCTCATAGTTTTACTTTACCTCCGAGTCATTTGACCCGAATTTATTCAAGTTGTCACCCAACCGAGCAAAGAAACAACTTCAATTTTGAATTTCAATTTTCTACCTTTATAAATGTGTTGAAAGTTGTAGGTTTGAGGTTGAAAGTTCGATATTCAGCTTATTTGGTTACTAATGTGTTCAAAATTCATTTTATGAAAAATCTTCTATTTATTCTCTTTGCCTTCATTTTCTTTTTTGGATGCAAATCCCAACAAACGCCTGCGGGAGAAAATCCAAATCCTTCTCCCGAGGTGCCAGCAGTGGTTGAGACCAAAACGATTCCGATTGTTGGGCCAGATGGTTTTGGAAATGCCGCCAAAAATTACACTGAGTACTGTGCAAGTTGTCATGGTGCAAAAATGGAGGCATTCGCCGACCAAAAAAGAGCATGGAAATATGGTAAAACAGTTCCTGAAATTGCAAAATCAATCAAAGTTGGGATGGTAAAAGAAGGGATGCCTGCTTTTGGCGATTCCTTTTCTGAACAAGAAATTATGGATATGTCTCGATACATCCGTTC
>CALHBQ010000195.1 GCA_937930815.1 uncultured Saprospiraceae bacterium
GGAAATAAAGAATGGGACAGGTCTTATGGTGGTTCTAATCTTGATGATGGTTTTGCATTGTATGTAAATGAAGAGCAAGAGATTCTCTTTGGAGGCGTTTCTCGCTCTGAGAATTCAGGTGATTCTGACAAATCCGATCCACCAGAAGGAGGCGATGACTTTTGGATGTTATTTTTAGAACCAAATGGAGATAAAGTTTGGGACGTTTCCTTTGGTGGTTCAGAAAACGATGCGCTCTTCGATATGTTTCCAGTAGCAGACGGAGGGGTTATTTTAGGAGGTCATAGTGCTTCTGGCGTAAATGGATACAAAACTCAGCCAAACGTAGGAAGAGATGACTACTGGATTGTAAAAACTAATTGCAAACTTGGATTAGATTTAGGTCCAGACACTACCATTTGCGAAGGAGGCCAAGTTATTTTAGATGCAGAACAATTGAACTGCAGTGATTGCCGATATAGATGGAGCGACGGAGAAAGAGCTGCGGCAAGAGCAATTACCCCTCCGGTAACCAATACAGTTAGTATCGTTGTTTCAAGTCGAAGTGGTTGTGAAGTGAGAGATACATTTACAATTAACGTAAACGATGCACCAGAAGAAATATTTGCTAATATCACCCCAATTCGATGTCCAGAAGAAAAAACTGGATCGATTCAAGTTTTAGATATTGAAGGAGGAACCCCTACCTATTATTATTCTTTTAATAAAGGGCCTTGGCAGGAGTACCAAGAATTTCATAACCTTGGTTCGGGTGAATATCATCTACAAGTTATGGATGCTAATGAATGTATGATTGACTCATTAATCGTTTTTGAAGAGCCGGCAGATGTAGAGATTTTTATTGAAGGTGGAGGAATTTTCTCATTAGGCGAAGAAACTACATTAATACCTATATTTTCTGAACCAGTTGATACTTTCTTTTGGTCCAATTCTCCCTCCCTTTCTTGTTTAGATTGCATGACACCTATCGTCAATACTACCGAGACAGAAACTTTTACGTTGACTGCGTTCAATGATGAAAATTGCAAATTCATAGCGACTTCAGTGGTAGCCATCGAAAAAGATCGAGACGTGTATTTCCCTACTGCTTTTTCGCCAAATGGAGATGGAAAGAATGATCAATATATGTTCCATTTAGGAGGTGGAATTTCAAAAGTAAATATGTTCCGAATATATAACCGCTGGGGCGAATTGCTTTTTGAAATAAAAGATTACGTACCTGGAGAGTTTACAAATGGGTGGGATGGGAAACAAAAAAATCGAGATATGCCAAACGGACCGTATGTTTTTGTTTGCGAAATTGAATACCTCGATGGCTGGGTTGAGCAAAAAGAGGGACATTTTACGCTTGTTCGATAAACTTTCGTTTGAATGCGTTTTTAAAAAAAGCTCAAATTAATTAGCACTTGTTGATTAATTTGGGCTTTTCTCGTTTAAAAGGAGGTTTTATACAGCGTTTTTATTACAGTCGGTATCTATTACGAAATATAGTTTTAACGACTATTTAAGTCCATTTTTCAAGTCAAATTGAATTTTATATTAGTAATAATTTTAATTTTGTACCAAATTGGAAACAACTTTTCCTTTCTAAGGTTTAATACAAAGATTACCTACCCGAATCCGATTAAACTGATTTTTGATTTTTTACCCTCTGTTAAGTTTAAATAAAAAAAGGACTTTTTTTATTTAAACGCCCTCCTCCTTCATAACAGTTGGTAACAACAAATTATGAACTATGAACCTCGCACAACACTCACTTACACCGAGGCTGTTTAGCCTCCTCTTTTGTGCAATACTTTTTCAACTTACTGTAGTAATGGCACAGCCCACTTTTCTTTGGGACAAAACCTATGGTGGAGATGAATATGAAGAACTCCACGCTATTCGACCCTTTAACAACGGGAATAATATAATTTTTGGCGGAAATACTCGCTCAAGAATCAACGGCAGTGTAACCCACGAGGCTTGCGATACCTTAAATTACAATTACGATTATTGGTTAATGAAAACTGATATTTTCGGAAATAAGGATTGGGATGCAAGATTCGGGGGAAGTGAATACGACCTTATGTGGTCTGTAATTCCAACCTCTGATGGCGGCTTTCTTTGTGGAGGGTTCTCTTGGTCAAATATGGGATGCGATAAATCTGAAGATAGTTTTGGAGGTGCAGATTGGTGGTTGGTAAAAACGGACTCAGAAGGAAATAAACTTTGGGATAGAACTCATGGAACAGATAGTCATGAAGAGTTGAGAGACCTTATCGAATTACCTGATGGAACTTTTTTAGGGGTTGGATGGGGATTTACTGGGCTAAGTGGAACTTTTGAAGCTTCTGTTGCAGGAACTGATCCTAATACAGATATCAGATTAGTAAAATTTTCAGCTACTGGTGACCGAATTTGGGATAAAACCTATGGAGGGACAGGAAATGAATTAGGTTTAAAAATTCTTCAAACACCTCAGGGTGACCTTATTGTCGGTGGAGAATCTGCTTCCCCAAAAAATACTGGTAATAAAACAGACACGCTACATGCAGATCAAAGTTTTCGAAAGTTTAATGACATGTGGGTTTTAAAACTAAACCATGAAGGTGAAATAATATGGGATAGAACTTTTGGAGGAGATAGTAATGATGTTTTGGTTGACATTGAAATTCTTTCAGACGGTGGTTTTCTTTTAGCGGGACAATCTTTCTCACCGCCTTCAGGTAATAAAACAGCCGAAAATAAAGGTAAATCAGATTTTTGGCTGATAAAAATTGATGGAGATGGAAATAAAATTTGGGATCAATCGTATGGTGGCGAAGATTTAGATGATGGTTATGCTATTTATGTAAACGAAGCTCAAGAAATTCTTTTTGGTGGAGTTTCTAAATCCCAAAACACTTCAGAAGATAAAACTGATCCAGCAGAGGGAGGATATGATTATTGGATGCTTTTTTTAGAACCAAATGGTGATAGAATATGGGATGTTTCTTTTGGTGGTTCTAAAGATGATTCGATGTTTGATATGTTTCCTGTAGCTGATGGTGGAGTTATTTTGGGAGGACATAGTGCTTCGGAGGTAAGCGGGTATAAGAGTCAGCCAAATTTTGGAAACAATGAAAAAAATGACTGGTGGATAATAAAGACAAATTGTAGTTTAGATTTGGATTTGGGGCCAGATACTACTATTTGCGAAGGCACAAAAATTCTTCTGGATGCCCTACAACTCAATTGTAATGATTGTCAATATAGATGGAGTGACAATGATCGAGAACCCATAAGAGAATTTGGAGAACCTGTAACCAGAACATTGGATGTTTATGTTTCGAGTAGAAGTGGTTGCGAAGTCAGAGACACCATTACCGTAAACGTAAATAATGCTCCAAAAGAAATTTTTGCGGGCATTACTCCGCCAAGATGTCCAGAAGAAAATACTGGAGCGATTCAGGTAGTTGGTGTCGATGGAGGCACTCCTCCTTATTATTATTCATTCAACAAAGGACCTTGGCAAACCTTCCCAGATTTTTTCAACCTTGGAGGTGGAGAATATACTTTAGAAGTTTTAGATATTAATGAATGTAGAACCGACTCTACCATTCTTCTGAAAGCGCCGCCTCCGATTGACATCATTATCGATGGAGGTGGAACGATTAAACTTGGAGAGGAAACTACTTTGATTCCGCTTTTTTCAGAACCAGTTGACTCATTTTTTTGGATAGAAAAGCCGACGCTTTCTTGTTTTGACTGTTTAACTCCAGTTGCCGCTCCTTTAGAGACGACCTCTTATACGCTCACGGCTTTTGATGAAAAAAAATGTAAATACATTGCATCAACCGTCGTCGCACTTGACAAAAAAAGACCTATTTATTTTCCTACTGGCTTCTCGCCAAACAATGATGGAGACAATGATTTATACCAATTCTATGTTGGTGCTGGAGTTTCTAAAATCGAAACCTTCAGAATTTATGACCGGTGGGGTGAATTACTTTTTGAAGTGACAGATTACGTACCAGGTGAATTTTTAGCCGGTTGGGATGGAAGACTACATAATCGAGATATGCCAAATGGCCCCTATGTCTATTATTGTAACGTAGAATTTATTGATGGATGGACTGAACAAATAAAAGGTCATTTTACCCTTGTGAGATAGTCGCTAAAAAATTCAATTTTGCTGGAAATTTTGTTGTGAGTATTAAACAACCTATTTTTCCAGCAAAATTGAACTATTCATGAAGATTTTCAACTTAAATAAAGAATTAACAAGACAGGAAAACTGGATCTATGGCATCATAGGTTTATTGCTAATGCTTGGTGCTTGGTGGGCTGCTGCAGAAGCATTCTCAGAAACCAGGTCTTTGGTTGAAACTACCCAACAATTGCCATCAACTATTGGTAAAGACTCCACTGCCAATATGGCTAAATTAGATTCGATACTAAGAGCCGATTCGATTAAAATAGCAAATGCAACGGACTATGTTAAAGAATATCCTTTGCTTCCTACCCCACTCCATGTAGTCCAATCTTTTCCAAGACTATTTCAAAAAGATAATATTCTTTGGCATGTATGGGTTTCTATTTGGCGAAATTTGAAAGGATACTTTTGGGCAATCGCTTTTGCAATTCCAGTTGGTTTCTTATTAGGTTTATTTCCAATTTTTAAAGGAATGTTCAAAAACCAGGTAGATGCGCTCCGATACCTGCCCCTGACTGCACTTACTGGACTCTTCATGCTTTGGTTTGGAATCTCGGAAAACATGAAAGTAGCCTTTCTTGCTTTTGGTATCATTGTATATCTACTACCTGTCGTTATGCAACGAATTGAAGAGGTAGAAGCAACCTACCTCAAGACTGTTTTTACCCTGGGAGCGAACACTTGGCAAACTATAAAAAACGTTTATATTCCTTCTGTGATGTCAAAATTAATAGATGATATCAGAGTCCTGACGGCCATTTCTTGGACTTATATCATCATAGCAGAATATATCAACAGGGAGGACGGAATCGGAAGTATGATTCAGATAAAACAGAGATTGCAAATGCGGGCAGATATGTTCGCTATTTTATTAATTATCATTATGGTTGGATTCCTACAGGACAGAATTTTTGTTTACTTAGACAAGCGACTTTTTCCTCATAAATACTACAAATCTGCCATCTCAGGATTGAAAGATATCAAATATGGAATCTACTTAGTATTTAGCATTTTCATTATTAAAGTATTTCAAGAGATTTTCTTTCCTCAAGCAGGAGACATGACTAACAATATCGTTTATATTGTATTGATTTCCAGTGTTTTATATATGCTTTACGGCGAATTAAAAATAAGTAAAACGGTCAAACCAATTTAAGACATAAAACGTTTTTTATGAAAAAAAATGGGCTACAAAAAGTTATTTTGTAGCCCATTTTTAGTACTTAATTCAACCTTATTTTAGATCTCTAAGAATATTATTTTTCAATTTTTTGAATTCAGCCTCGGTAATGACTTTGGCTTTTTTCAACTCACCCAGTTCTTTCAATTTACCTAAAACATCTACTTCTATTGAAGGAACAATTGGTTCGTCAATTTCCACTTCGGTGTTTTCATTTGCAGTAGCTTTTTCAGATTTATTTGATTTTATTTCTGGATTCTCTGCAGGTTGAACAGGTTCGTTATCCTTGATCGTAAAACCACCTTCTTCAGTTGGTTTTACTTTAGTTTCCTCCTCTTTTTTCCAATCCTTCACGATATCCTTACCTTTTTCAAATTTCTCTTTATAAAGCTGTCTTACGCGGTCTGGGTCAAAATCCAAAATCGTACCGCCTGATTCAAAATGCTTTTTGAAAACTTCTCCCAAAGCATAAGTTGAAGCACCAGCAAAAGCGGAAACAGTCGCACCACCAATTAAGGAACCTAATCCTGGAATCAATTTAACGACACTACCAGCGGCGATTCGAGCTAAAGCTGTACTGGTCAAAGAAGTAACAATCGCCTTGCCTTGTAATTCATTAAATTCCAAATCATAGATTTTGGACATCTGACGGATCATGTCCAATTGTATTGCACTAACCGCAAAAATATCTGCGATTAAAACAGGTATCATGCCTGCTCCCATGCTCCAAACTACATGATTTCGAATAATGGTATCGGCATGAGTCGGAGCTCCTTTCTTTTTATCTTGCATTTCGAATAACTTTTTAGCAACTTTTTCTATCATAAATTTAGATTTTCTTTTATTAATCTATAATAATAACGTTCAATTTCATCGTTTAGGTTTTAATCATTAGACGAAATATTCTTAATCATATACAAAACGCTCATTTCACAGAGTTCAAAATTGTTTAATTGAGCAATTTCCGTCAGGTTTACGTCAATGAAATATCAAAAATCAGGCAAGAAGCAATTCAAAAGCTTAGTTTTGCAACTTCATTTAAAATATACGCGTCTTTTAAAGTAGTTTTTTAAAACTGCAAATGCGGTAAGGCTGTTATAGAAACGCTCAAAAAATAACTTCCCGATTTCAAAAAATTAGTGAAGGGAAAGTGACTGATAAAGAGGTTTTTCGAGCTAATTTTTTGAATTGAAGAGAGAAGTTATTTTTTGAGTAATACTAAATAGAATAAAAATTTACATGAGAATTTTAAAAATTTCATTTTACATTATTGGTTTGCTAATTTTTTCAAACGCTTGTTCAAATGAACTTGATTTGACTGCTGAATGGAAAGATATTCCGATTGTTTATGGAGTATTACAGGCAAACGATCCGGTGCACTATGTACGAGTTGAAAAAGCTTTTTTAGACCCAGAAACTGGGCCATTGGTTTTGGCTAAAGAAGTAGATTCTTTGTATTACCAAAACGCTACTGTAGAAATTTTAAACCTTGATAGCGGGCAAAAATTTTCTTTAGAAAAAGTTGATGCAGTATTGGAAGGGTTACCACGAGAAGAAGGAATCTTTGCAACAGATCCTAATTACATCTATAAAATTGATGCTTCTCAAATGCCCCTTTCTGGAGGAGAAAACTTGCAACTTCAAATAAATAGAGGTGAAAACAAAGAGTTAATCACCGCTGAAACGGTCATTATTCCGCCACTAACGATTACTCGACCAGTAATACCAACGATAAGAGGCTGGACTAATTCGGTTAAACAAAGAATTTCTTGGAAACCTAATTCAGATGATACGCAAATATTTGATGTAGAAGTTATTTTCAAATATGATGAAAAAGTAAATACCCCAGGTTCTTCTACGGTTTCTAAAAAAATATCATGGTTCCCCATTAAAAACCGTAAAATAAGCGATGAGGAAAAAGGAAGTGCTCAATTAAATAACGAAATTAGTGGTGCTTCTTTTTATCAATTTATTGGAGAAACTATCAACAATGATGTTCCTGCAATTCGGGCATCCAAAGGAATTGATATTGTAGTACACGGAGGTGGAAGAGAAATTGAAAGATTTTTCACAATAACTTTGGCCAATTCTGGTATCACAAGTTCCCAAGATGTTCCAGTATTCACCAATATTTCTGGAGGCGGACAGGGCATCTTTAGCGCTAAATCCATTGGAAGGTTCGATAACATTCAATTAGAGTTGGATGCAAGGGACTCTTTACTCAACGGAAGATTTACTAAAGATTTAAATTTCCAATAAAAAGTAATTTATCCCTAAAATAACAAAAAAAGCCATCCGCAATATCGGATGGCTTTTTTTGTTTTTAACAAGGACGGATACCATAGCGCACCGCTCAACCAATTACCCTTGCTGCGTTTCCACCCTGGGGGATTCATCAGGAGCTGGTCGTACAGCATCCGCCGCCGCAAAAGTAATCGGATTTTACAAAAAACAAACAATTCAACCAATCAAAATTTCATATATCGGGCTACCTTTATAAAAAAATAAAAATATGAATCGCGCGCTCCTCATTTTAGCCTTATTTTTTTCGGTATTTAGTTGTAAAAATGAACGCAAGTCAACTGAAACAAAAGTTACTTCTTCAAGCGAAACTGAAAAAGGTACATCGCTCATTTATTCTAAAGAATCCAATTTCAAAAACATTAGACAATTGACCTTAGGTGGAGATAATGCAGAAGCTTATTTTAGTTCTGATAACAAAGCTTTAGTTATGCAAATTTCCAATAAAGATTGGGGTTTGGAATGTGACCAAATATTCTATATGCCACTTGATAATCCAAAAGGTAAAAAACCTAAAATGTTGAGTACTGGAAAAGGAAGGACTACTTGTTCTTACTTTATGCCTGGTGACTCTACCATTGTTTACGCCTCTACACACAAAGGAGGTGACGGATGCATGGATGCGCCTCGCAGTGTAAATAACAAATACGTTTGGTCTATTTTTGAAACGTATGACATTTATGAAGCTGATTTGGAGGGGAATATCATTAGACAAATAACCGAAGATTCAGGATATGATGCGGAAGCAACCGTGTCTCCTGATGGTAAAAAAATCGTTTTCACTTCAACCCGAAGTGGCGATTTAGAACTTTATACCATGAATATTGATGGCTCTGATCTGGTCCAAGTTACCCACAGATTGGGATATGATGGCGGTGCATTTTTTTCGCCTGATAGCAAAAAGTTAGTTTTCCGAGCTTCTCGTCCCACAACAGAAGAAGAAGTTAAAACCTACACTGATTTCATGAAACAAGGATTGGTACAACCAACCAATATGGAGATTTTCGTTTGTGATATTGATGGTAAAAACATGAAACAAATCACCAAACTTGGTGGCGCGAACTGGGCTCCCTTTTTTCATCCTTCTGGGAAGAAAATTGTTTTTGCATCAAATCATCACACTGAATCTAAAAGAAGATTCAACCTATTTTCAATCAATACAGATGGAACTGGGTTGAAGCAAATTACTTATGATACTGTTTTTGATTCTTTCCCAATGTTTTCTTATGATGGAAAATATTTGGTCTTTTCTTCAAATAGAAACAATGGTGGAGG
>CALHBQ010000196.1 GCA_937930815.1 uncultured Saprospiraceae bacterium
CGTCGATTTTTGCTTCGTCCGTCCTCGGAGTCATTTGAGTCAATTGGTTGAGATTCGCCTTTGCCAGCGATTTCAAAAAGGACTTTGGAGTTGGAGAGTGAAAAATTTAGATGAACCAATTACTGAATATAAGGTTGTAAATATGATGCAAAAAAGAATTAAGAAAGTTCTTTCAATATCTCAATGAACTCCTCCGCTCGAATCGTAACAATTTTCGGAAAATCAATCTCCTTCAAAATTTTGAAATGCTTATCGTTGCTGCCTAAAAAATCTGCATTTGCTGCCAAAGCGCAATCTGCAAATTTATTATCATCCTTATCTTTTTCGATTAATTGCCAGTTGAAATATGGGTTGATTTGTTTGACATTTGGTAGTAGCAACAAATAGTCGAGCGTTGCATCGGTTTTTGATAAACCATACCTTTTTTGAATAACCTCTTGATATTCGCTGGTAATTTCATTACTCACTGAAGTTACGCATATTAGGAATCCGTGACCTTTTAGAGTGTCTTTCATTTTTTGCTATCGCCCAAAAAACGAAACAAAAAAAGCTCGTTAAATTCAAAAGCCTGCCGGCTGAATTTAACCCGCCACCCGCCATATTAAACGAGTTCACATAACCCTCGAAGTTCGGGAGAAAGCTGATTTTATAAAATAGTTGCGTAACATCAGTTACTCAGAAATAGGTCAAATTTATCTTCAAGGATTCCTCTGAAAATGATGTGGTATTTATAGCTTTCAGCCAAGGAAACTAAAAAAACATTGGTGTCAAGAACAATTCGAAGTCTATTCTTCATTCAACCAAGATTCTATATCAGCTTCAGTGATTCCTTTTTCTTCAACAGCGGCATTGACTTTTTTAACCAATCTGTCAGCAAAAAAAGTAGCGAGCATTTTTTTTACTTCAATCAATTCTTCGTCCGTCGGAGCAAACGAATAAATTTTTAAAAGCTCTAATTGCAATGGACTGAGATTTCCTGCCTGTAAACTCATGATTCGATAATTTTTAACAAAAATAGCTGTTTTTTAGGGTAAAACAAATGGAGGGGTGGATTGGTTCTGAATTGCATTTTTATACTTAAGTTGGAGATCACAGATTGTGATGTCCAAGATATAGGTTTAAAACAAATTCAAGAATATGCTTATAATGGTTTAGGTTAGATCCTAAAAATTTCAGCCCTGCGTTTTCGCGGGGCTTTTTTTTGAGTTTGAAAGAAAATCTGAATTATAAAGTCAGGCGAAGCCAGACTGTTTCATCGGATTCAATAAAAGAGAAGCTTCAAAGTTTTTAAATCAATTCTTTGTATATTTGAATACGGAATTAGCAATTCAAAATACTATGACAGAACAAGACGATTTAAACAGATTAAAATTTATAAAGGATTATTTGAAATTAATTCATTTGTATCCAGAGGAATTTGAAGAGAAATTAGGGGAAAAAGGAGTGAGAGATTTGATTGATGACCTTTTGGATGAAATGAATTTTAGAATCAATAAGATAAATAAAGATGAAAATAAATAAAGATTCCGATCCGCGCGAAGTTTTCAAATTCATGATGAATGAAGTTGCTGAAATTGCAGACGGCGTAAAGGACTTATCGAAGGAAGATAGGGCAGAAGTAATTAAAGAATTTGAAAATACAATCTTAGAAGCCTACAAAGTAAAATTCGGTTTCAAACTCGATGATTTGAAAAAAGAACAACCCAACCTTTCAATGAAAGAAGTTTTGGTAAAAATGCTTAACCTACTGCCAGCGGATGTGAATGATGCTTTTGTTCCCGTTTTAACCGCTTATGTTTTTGAAAATTGGAAACCATTGCCTCAAAGGTTATCTGCTTAGGCAAAATATTCCAAAATCAGAAAAGGCATTTCGACTAATTCTCGGAATGCCTTTTTTTGATCAATACTTCTAATGTTAACTCAATGTAAACTTTCTGTAAATTTAACGCCCATCTAAAGTAAATTTAATGTAAATTAGATCATGGAGTTGAGCAATTTGCTCATCGAAATAAAATTAGGCGTGATCAAGAAAATATTTACATTAGTTCTTTGTCTGGCGTGTTTTTGTGGGGTCTCACAAAACAATATTGCTTACTTAGGAACTGCCGATATATCGTCTAAAAAAGAAAAAACGTCTCCAACCGCTTCTAATACTTCAAGTTTTAATTTTTCTGGTGGATTAATCATGGTTAACGTTTCCGTTAATGGGGAGCGAGGTGATTATATTTTGGATACTGGAGCACCTGGTTTGGTGCTTAATTCTACGGTAGAAACCGAAAGTTTCGTACACGCATCAAGTGTCAGTTCTTCCATTAGAGTAGGGGAGATATTGGTCGAAAATTTTCAATGGGGGAATCTTGAAAAAACAAATGTGGAAGGATACACTTTGGACATCAGCCACATGGGCAAAGCAAACGCTGAAAGCCCTGACGGATTGATAGGTTACCAAATATTAAAAAGTAATTCCGTTTTAGTCAACTTTGAAAATCAAGAAGTAGCCATCCTTTCCAAAAAGGATTTGAGATCAACTTTAAAACAATCAAAAGGCTACGTGACAATTCCTTTCGAAACAGAAGGACATTTACCAGTCATTAAACTAAAAATCAATGGAAAGAAATACAGATTTGCGATTGACACTGGTGCAGAAAAGAATTTGATGGATGATAAGTCCTTTGTTGAATTAAATCCTGAGAATGTAAAATTCGAACTGATGCAAGGCTTAGACGGCGGTATCCGAAAAGTAGCAATCGGTCAACTCGAAAATATTGCTTCAAAAGCATACGACATTGACAAAATGAATTTCCTTTTCAGCGATATGTCCTATGTCAATGAAGGCGAAAACGGATATAACATTGATGGCCTTTTAGGTCTTCCGTTTTTTCAAAATAAAACTTTTGTGATTGATTATCGCAAAGGAGAAATACATGTTTGGAAGTAAAATCAAACATCTTGTTAATATCAAATTTACATTCAATTTACATGTAGGCGTTTTCTTTGCAAAGTGTTATAACACCTGCCCGAGGGTCGATAACTTTTCTAGACAATTTGCTTTTCGATCCTCGGCTTTTTATGATTAAGAATTTTTTTGTTTTAATCTATAATTAATATTGAGTTAACATTGGGAGCTTACATTTGCACTGCAAATAAAAAATAAATTGTCTAACACGAAAAGCAAATTGTCTAAATGCGTAAGTTTCTACTTGTCCTTATCTTAGCGATAGGGTTCACTGCTGTATCCACAGCTCAATTCAAACTCGATAAGTTCGGAAAAGGACTTAAAGTTTTAGGTAAAGATTCCTCCTTTTATTTAAAAGCAGGTTTTCGTTTTCAAAACCTCCACACCAGTGGATGGACTTTAGAAAATGATGAATTTGGAAGTGCGACCGACTATGAGGGCGCTTTCTTGGTTCGTCGTTCTCGTTTCAAATTTGACGGATGGGTGGTTGACCCAAAAATTAAATTCAAATTTGAGGTTGCATTATCTAATCGAGATCATGCCAGTGGTCAGATACCAGAGTCTCGGAATACTGCCAACATGATTTTGGATGCTTCCTTAGAGTATAATTTCTACAAAAACTGGACAATTCTTTTTGGTCAAAGAAAATTGCCAGGTAATCGTGAACGAGTTGTTTCTTCAGGGAATCTTCAATTCGTAGATCGTTCTCGCCTTAATTCTCGGTTTAATATTGACCGAGACATGGGATTACAGTTAAAACATAAATTTGATGTCGGACAAGGGGTTATGAAGCAAGTCGTTGCCTTTTCTCAAGGAGATGGCAGAAATATAACCGCAGGGCACTTTGGTGGATATGAATATACTTTGAGAGCAGAATATTTGCCATTCGGCGAGTTTCAATCAAAAGGAGATTATGTAGGTTCGGCAGTCAAAAGAGAGGAAACTCCAAAATTGGCGCTTGGATTTACCTATGATATAAACAACAATGCCGTACGTGAACGAGGAAACTTAGGAAGTTTTATTCAAAATTCGGATGAAGATTATGTAGGTAGAGATCTAAACACTTTCTTTGCCGACCTTATGTTCAAATACCAAGGATTCTCCGCAATGGTAGAGTATGTTGATAAAAAAGCAGAAGACAATGATCCGTTTGTAGTACCAGAAGGTTCGGATGTAATTGTAGGTACTTTTTACACAGGAACCGGTTTGAATATGCAGGCAGGTTATATGTTTCCTTCTAATTACGAAATCGCTGTTCGATACACGGACATCAACCCAGATGAAGGCGTTTCAAGACAAGAAGACCACTATACTTTAGGTTTTTCTAAATTTATAGTTGGGCATAAATTGAAACTGCAATCTGACTTTTCTTTAATCCAATTGGAAGATCGAGATGATGAGTTTATGTTTAGATTCCAAATGGATGTACACTTTTAGAGAGTTTGAGAGGAACGATAGTGTGAGAGGAGTGAGAGAAACGAGAGGAACGATAGTTTGAGAATTTTTATAAAGGTTTAATCAAAACGCTTCTCAAACTCTCAATTTCTCAATCTTCTCAAATTTTATTATATAAAAAAAAACCAACTTTAACTACACATAAAAATCTTAAAATTATGGAATTCGGATTTTGGGACGCAATTGAAATAGCCGGAGCACTTTGTTTCTTCATTTTCGGTATGAAGATGATGAGTGACGGTATCCAAAGAGCAGCAGGTTCGATGCTCAGAAATATATTGAGGTCGATGACCAAAAATAGATATTTAGGAGTCTTTACTGGATTCTTGATTACTGCTTTGGTTCAGTCTTCTTCGGCTACCACCGTAATGACGGTAAGTTTTGTGAACGCAGGTTTATTGACTTTGGTCGAATCTGCGGGGATTATGATGGGGGCGAATATCGGTACGACGGTTACGGGATGGATTATTGCCATTCTTGGTTTTAAAGTCAAATTGAGTGCCTATTCGATTCCTTTATTTGCAATTGGGGTTCCAATGCTTTTTAGTGGTAAAGGAAAACTCAAATATTGGGGAGAGTTCTTAATCGGTTTCGCCATACTTTTCTTAGGGCTTTCTTATTTGAAAGGAGCTGTTCCTGATTTAGGAAAAGATACCTTATCATGGATTGAAGGTTTTGCTCAATACGGAATATTCTCCAGAGTTGGTTTTGTATTGCTTGGGGCATTGGTTACGGTCATCGTACAATCTTCAAGTGCGGCGATGGCGATTACATTGACCTTGGTTTATGCAGGTTGGCTTCCACTTGAGGTCGCAGCAGCAATGGTTTTGGGTGAAAATATCGGAACGACAATTACTGCAGAAATCGCATCACTTGTTGGTAACACAGAGGCAAAACGTTCTGCAAGAATTCACTCCATGTTCAATATTATTGGGGTTTGTTGGATGGTTATCTTGCTTCCTTGGGTAATTGAATTTTTGACCACTTTTGTACAAGATTTCAGTAGTATTTTTGAAAGTAATAAGAAATTGAAAACAGCTGACTTGAAGGAAGCTGATGTTATGAATACTTACATTCTTGCGGCTTTCCATACTACGTTCAATATTATCAATGTTTTGTTATTGATTTGGTTTGTTCCATGGTTAGTTAAAATGGCAATCAAAACAGTACCAGGAAGTGCAGAAGATGATGAAAACGAAGGTAAGTTGAAATTCATTGGTGCTGGTATCCGTACGCCTGAGTTGGCTACGATTGAGCTTCAAAAAGAGGTAGCACACTTTGGCGATATTACTTCAAGAATGTCTGGTTTTACAAAAGTACTTATCAACTCAACTGATGCCAAAGAGCAGAAGAAGATGTTGAAGAAACTCAAAAAGTACGAGAAGATTACCGACAAATTGGAAATTGAGATTACGGAATATATGACCAAACTTTCGAGTCAGAAAATTACTCCAAAGACGAGTTTGAGATTACGTTCGACTTTGAATATCTGTAACGACTTGGAAAGAATCGGTGATATTTATTTCCAAATTTCGAAAGCGATTGAAAAGAAAATTGAGGATAAAGATTACTTCTTGCCAGAGCAACGAAATAACTTGAATGAGATGATAGATACGGTAGATAATGCCTTCTCTATCATGGTGAAAAACCTGAATTCTCCAAGTTATGATGATGTCTCAAAAGATGAAGCAAAAGCTGCAGAGAAAGAAATCAATGCAATGAGAGACAAACTGCGTAAGCATAATAATAAGCGCATCGGTGCGGAGGATTATAACTCCAAAACAGCAATGATTTACAATAACCTTTTCTCTTCTTTAGAGAAAGTAGGTGACCACATTATCAATGTGACGGAATCAGTTGTTGGAGAGATATAGTAGAACTCAAACCCGCCTGAACTTCAGGCAGGTTCATTTGAGTTAAAAATTACCTTAAAGAGGTCTTATCTGAAAAGGTGGGACCTCTTTTCATTTGAAAATGTGAATTAAAGATTGAGATGTGCTTTCGCCCTTTCAGGGCTTTTTGCTACAATTAAATCACCTTACGTTGGGCGTTGCCCAACGCTATTTGCTTAAAGCCTTTCAGGCTAATTTTGCCCTGAAGGGGCTTGAGCATATAGAATCGGGCACCGCCCGATTAATATGTTACAAGTGTTTTTAGCCCTGAAAGGGCGAAAGCAATTTTTAAGAATTTTCCATATAAACACCTGAATATCAAAACATTATGAAAGAAATATTCCAATACTTTTTCAAACTCGGATGGGTTGCATTTGGCGGCCCCGCTGCGCACGTTGCGATGATGCAAGACGACTTGGTAGAGCGCAAAAAATGGCTAACGAACGAAGAGTTCTTAGATTATATGGGCGCGACGAATCTCATCCCTGGCCCAAATTCTACAGAGATGACCATGCACGCAGGCTACCATCGAGGAGGAGCTGCTGGGCTGTTTATAGCGGGCATCAGTTTTATATTTCCAGCGGTTTGTTTGACACTTGCAGTAGCTGTTTTCTTTGAAAAATTTAGTGAGATAGAATGGGTGATTCCAATCATTAACGGTATCAAAGCAGCGGTACTTTCTTTCATTGTTGGAGCCATTATCAAACTCGGAAAGAAGGCAGTGAAAACACAATTCTTAGCTGCAATTGGGGTTTTGGTGATGGTCGCTTCCTTTTTTGGAATCAATGAAATCCTTTGCATTTTGGCAGCAGGTGTTTTGGTTTTACTTTATCAGTTGGCAACAGATAGAAGTCGATTGAATAACTTCGTTCCGCTACTCCTTTTTTCCGCAGCAGCGGCCATTCCATATTCTAAATGGAAGTTGTTTTTCATTTTTCTAAAAGTCGGCGCTGTTTTGTTTGGAAGTGGTTATGTGCTGTTTGCTTACCTCGACGGAGAGTTGATTGACCAAGTTGGTTGGTTGTCGCACGAAGATTTGGTAGAAGCAATTGCAGTAGGGCAGGTCACGCCGGGGCCCGTACTTTCGACAGCTACTTTTATTGGTTATAAAGTGGGTGGTTTTTCGGGTGCTATTTTGGCAACTTTAGGAATTTTTATTCCATCATTTTTCTACGTTTGGTTATTGAATCCACTAATTCATAAAATGAGAAAAAGTAAACCATTGACTGCTTTTTTGCAAGCTGTAAATGTGGCAGCAGTTGCCGTGATGGTCGTAGTGAGTGTCAAGATGGCCGAGAGTATTCTGATTGATTGGAAAACGATTGCAATTTGTGCAGCCTCGTTTTTCGTCTATTTCTATTTTAAAAAGATAAATACGCTTTGGATTATAGCGGGTGGGGCAGTGCTTGGTGGTTTGTTGTCGTTTGTTTAGGAGCGGCTCGCACAGAGCGATTTAGCGGAACGCGGATCAGCCACGGCGGACAAGTGACGCGGATGAACGCAGATTTACGCGGATTTTTTTTTGCGAAAAAGAGCGACTCAAAGGGACACGGATTGAATGGATTGAAAAAGGATTTAAACGGATTTTTCAGGAAGGGTACAATGCTAAGTCAAAATTCAATTTACTGATTTAGCTTCGATCTAATCCTGCAAATCCTTAAATTCTGAGAATCCTGATTAATACAAATATAGCACAGAGCGACTTAGTGGAACGCGGATGACGCGGATGACGCGGATTTTTTTTGAGGCAAAAAATGATGTTAGTCAATCTTCTATTATTTTAGAGGCTTCGATTTAGTCCTGAAAGTTCTAAAACTTGTCCGCCGTAGGCTGATCCTGTAAATCCTGATTCAGACAATAAAGTTATTCGAATAACCTCAAATCGTGGGACGACTGGAAGTCGTGCCACGATTGCATTTATAGAAATCCGCGAAAATCCGTGTGCATCCGTCAAATCCGCGTTCCTCTTCGTCATAAGCGCGAACAATAAGAAAAACAGCTCAATCCTCTACATTCAATCATTTTTTTTAATATTTCCTTTGTATCCGAAGTGTTTATTTATTCGTCTTTAATAAAAAATCTATTTTAGCGAAAAAAAATATTAGTCATGAAAAAAATACTTTTCAAACTACCGCTAATTGTGATGGTTGCACTTATCACATTTAGCTGTTCAAGAAACCCTGTTACAGGTAAAAAACAGATGCTTTTCATGTCCGAGAAAAAGGAGATTGCACTTGGTCAAAGCGCAGATCCTCAAATCGTCGGCAGTATGGGACTTTATGAAGATGAAAAACTTCAAAAGTTCATCACAGAAAAAGGTAAAGAAATGGCTGCCATTTCTCACCGACCAAACCTTCCTTATGAATTTAAAGTGGTGGATTCGCCAGTGGTAAATGCATTTGCAGTACCAGGTGGATTTGTTTATTTCACGAGAGGGATAATGGCGCATTTTAATAATGAAGCTGAATTCGCAGGGGTGTTGGGCCATGAAATAGGTCATGTCACTGCGAAGCACGGTGCACGCCAACAAACAAGTCAAATTTTGAGTCAGGCAGGATTGATGGCTGGGGTGATTCTTTCTCCTCAATTCAGATCAATGGCACAGCAAGCCTCCCAGGGAATGCAAATGTTGATGTTGAAAAATAGCCGTTCTCACGAAAGTGAGTCTGATAAATTGGGAGTTGAATACTCTTCAAAAATCGGATATGATGCGACGAAAATGGCTGCGTTCTTTGGTACCTTGAAATCATTGAGTGCGAAGTCAGGTCAATCAATTCCAACATTTATGTCAACGCACCCTGATCCAGGACAACGCGAGCAAAAAGTAGGATTGATGGCAAGAGCGCATCAGCAAAAAAATCCAGGAAAATATAAAGTGAACCGCGATAGCTACTTAGCGATGATTGATGGAATCGTTTATGGCGAAGACCCAAAAGGAGGCTTTGTTGAAAATTGGATGTTCTATCACCCAGTTTTGAAATTCAAATTTCCAGTACCACAAGGATGGCAATATCAGAACTCACCAGTTCAGTTTCAGATGGCACCGAAAGATGGTAAGTCAATGATGATGTTGACTTTGGCGCAAGGAAAAACTTTGCAAGAAGCAGCTAACAATACGGCTCAACAATTGAACCTTGGGGTTATTTCAAGTAAAAATGTAAGAGTCAACGGACTGCCTGCATTGGAGATGATTTCTCAGGTAAAGCAGCAACAGCAACAAGGGCAACAACAGCAAGGAGCTGCTGCGCAGCAAGTAAAAGTAGCATCAACATTCATTCAGTACAACAATATGATTTACGTTTTGCACGGGATGGCTTATGCAGCGGATTTTAATAATCAATTGAGAACCTTCGATAGAACGATGGGTGGTTTTGATAAATTAACTGACCCTGATAAATTGAACCGTCAGCCAGACCGCGTTCGTATCAGAACAAGTAATAAAACTCAAACCTTGCAACAGGCATTGCAGGCAGAGGGTGCTTCTTCCAAAGACCTTCAAGACCTTTCTATTTTGAATGGTATGAAGTTGAGTGATAGATTGACTGCGGGGATGAAGTATAAAGTTATTCGTAATGGAAATATGCGATAGGGTTTAGTTTATTAGTTGACTGGTGAATTAGTTGATTATTAATCGCAACTGACAAATCCCGAATCTTTGATACATCGAAGATTCGGGATTTTCTTTTTAAGATGGCTTGGTCGTTGTATCTTATAACCTTTGGAATATTAGCTTTGCGGTGATACTCAACCCTTTAACTATGAAATTTAATTTTGGTTATCTTATTCTGGGAGCTGGCGTTTTGTTTTTGATATGGAAAGTGGCAGACACTTACCATAAGGTAAATCAAATGAAAAATTGGACCGCTTACGAAGCAAGGGTCTTGAATGTTAGTTTGGACAAAAAAAAAGATTCAAGTGACGAAGATCCTGATACTTACAGAGTCATAATTTCTTATGAATATGAAGTAAGTGGGCAAACCTATAAAGGCGATAGAATTGGTTTCGGATATATTCACAGTAACATGGATCGGCACTTTCAAGTAGCTGAAAAACTAAAATATGCTAAACGAATCAGGGTCTGGGTCAACCCAGATGAACCAAGTGAGTCTGCTATCACTCAAGGTTGGAACGAAACTGCGGTTTTCTTGCTCTTTTTTGCCATAATATTTTCTTCAATTATCTTTTTTCCCATTTTTTGGGAAGCTAAATCTCCTCAAATTAGACTTCTGAGTAAGGTGCTTGGTGCATTAGGAATTTCTGGATTTCTTTTTTACGGTGGGAGAATGCTTGTTGGAAAATATTATGATGATAACTATATCATTAAATTAGAAAACAAAATCGAAGTCTATGAATACATGACTAAAAAGGAAATCAAAAAAGCAGAAAAACTCGAAAGAGCAAAAAGGGAAGGTCTACCAACCAAAGATACACTTCATATCCGATGGGATAAAAAGAGTGAAAGTTTTATTGAAGTGGAATGAATAAACGCCTCATCAAAAATATTGATGAGGCGTTTATTTTTTGAGCGTTTCTGCGTAATTTTTTTCCTACAGGGAAAAGCTTAATTCTTCAAAGTCATTTCAAAAGCTGCACTACCTTGAATGAAATTCATCTTTTTCTCATTTGGAATAAAAGTGATTTTTAATCCAATTTCGTCATTAGAAAAAGTGTGTTCTCCATCTGGTTTTAATGGGAAAGAAGGTTGTCCAGTACCCTGACCGATGAGTTTATTTCCTTTCTTACTTATGGTCAAATCCATTGGTAATAAATCGGACTCATAGGTTCCTAAATATGGAGTTAAATCTATTTTGGCTGGCTCAACTGACTCAGATGTTTGTTTCAAAGTCATTTCAAAAGCTGCACTACCTTGAATGAAATTCATCTTTTTCTCATTTGGAATGAAAGTGATTTTCAAACCAATTTCTTTATTAGAAAAAGTGTGTTCTCCATCTGGTTTCAAAGGGAAAGAAGGTTGCCCAGTCCCTTGGCCGAAAAGCTTATTTCCTTTTTTAGTAATAGTCAAATCCATCGGTAAAAGGTCGGACTCATAGGTTCCTAAATATGGGGTTAAATCTATTTTGGCTGGCTCAACGGACTCAGATATTTCTTTCAAAGTCATTTCAAAAACAGCAGTGCCTTGAATGAATTTCATCTTTTTCTCACTTGGGATAAAAGTGATATTCAATCCAATTTCGTCATTAGAAAAAGTGTGTTGTCCATCTGATTCCAATGGGAAAGACGGTTGTCCAGTACCCTGACCGATGAGTTTATTTCCTTTCTTACTTATGGTCAAATCCATCGGTAAAAGGTCGGACTCATAAGTTCCTAAATATGGTTCTAAATTTATGGTAGTTGGTTCTTTTAGACTAACAGTTTTTGATTCGATGGACTTGACAGATTCTTTCAAAGTGAAATCGAAGGCCATTCCATTTTGCTCGAAGTGCATTTTTTTCTCATTAGGAATGAATTCGATTTTCACTCCATATTTCATGATAGAAAATTTGTGATCCCCCTCAGCCATTAGAACAGATGATGGCTGATCAGTTGCCTTGAGCATAAGCGTTTTTCCTTCTTTGCTGATGGTCATATCCATCGGCAGATCATCTGTTTCATAAGTTCCCAAATACTGATCTAATTCCTCACCGGATAACTCGATGAAATCGAATGAAGGTAGTTCGTATGGCTTACCAAAAACTTCACTTAAGACGGCGATAGTAACGTCATTTTTACCGAAATTTGAACCATTACAGATAATTGCATAACCCAAATTTTCTTCCTCAAAATAGGTAAGTGTCGAGGAAAATGCGTCTATGCTACCACCATGACCGATTCCATTTAGTTCATGAAATGGCGTTTCGTATAAAGCAAATCCATAGTTGTCCTCACCGAGAGATTTCATCTGATTTAGACTTTCGGTTGAAAGTACTTTTCCACCAAAAAGACCTTTAGCAAAAAGACATAAATCTGCTGGTGTTGAAATGATTCCTCCTGCTCCAAGAGGGATAGACATATCTGTTTCTTCGTCGGGCGTCCATTCGGTTTTCATTTTATAAGAAAGTGCTTCCTTTTGCGCTGGATTGATTTTCCCACCGTAACTGGTATTGGCTAACTTTAAGGGTTTAACGATGTACTGGTTCAATGATTTGTCAAAAGATTGGGCAAATGCTTTCTCCAAAATGAAAGTCAATAAAACATAGTTAGAATTACTGTAAGAAAACTCTGCATTTGGCTCGAAGTCAACTCCTCTCACTATAATTGAATCCAATAAATTGGAAGGCGTAATTGGTTCGGTGTACCAAGAAATATATGCTCTATCAGTAAAGTTTTTTATGCCACTTCGATGATTGAGTAAGTGTCGCACTGTGATTTTATTCGCGTTTTGAATCTTTGGAAAAAACTTATCAATCGTATCATCCAGTTTGATTTTATTCATTTCAACTGCTTTCATTAATAGGGTAGCAGTAAACGTTTTGGAGATAGATCCAATTCTGAATTTGGTTTCGGATGTGTTAGTGATCTTGTTTTCTAAATCAGCATAGCCAATTGCTTTGCTGTAAATAATTTGGTCATTTTTAGACACTGCAACGCTTCCGAAGAATCGATCATTTTCTTCAAGAACTGTAAAGAAACTATCCAATTTGGCGAAATTTTGATTTTGACTAAAACCTAATTGGAAGACAAATATCAGTGCGAAAGTTGTGATAACAGACTTCATGGTTTTTGATTTTAAAAGTGAATTTTTCAATTTTAGTAAAAGGGTAATAAAGAAATACCAAGCAACGGAGAGTACTATCATAAATGGAATAAACCAATTGCCCAGCACCTCTTCGTGTCCTTCTCCGCTGATCATGCCCAATGCCATGAACCTGCCATCATTGAAATACATCCCAACTTCAGGGTGGACCAATTTTGCACCAATCAAAAAGATAAAGGTGAATAAGAGCAGGTATAGAAAAGCAAAAATGACATAGGAGATACCATTGGCGATATTGTAAAACAGGGCACTTATCACATCCAATGGGTTGAATGTACGAGTCGCTTTGTCCAACATTCTATCGGCGATGAGTGGCTTGAGCACCTCTTCCGGTGTGCCTAATCTATCGATGGCATTGAGTACGACGTCCATTTCAGAAGCATCCGTATTGCGATTCACATTTTCGTAAATATGGCTGTTCATTTCCATTAGGATGTCTAATCGATCTTCCTTGGACAATGGTTTAACTGCTGCTTCGATAGATTTGATATAGTTGTTATAGACGCGCTGAGCGCTTTTATCTTGGAATTCTATTTTCTTAAATTTCATTAGTTGATTTTTTTAATGGATGATTCTAATTCGGTCCAATA
>CALHBQ010000197.1 GCA_937930815.1 uncultured Saprospiraceae bacterium
AATATCAGCACCTTTTTGAGCTTTAAGACTCTTGATAAACTCAATAGGAGTCTCGGAAACGAACACAACATGCTCTGTGTCTGCCAAATCCGTTTTAGAAGTCAAAACATAGTTTTTCTTATCAGCATAAGGAAAATCGATCCCCCAATTGATGATTTGCTGATAAGTGGTAAAACCTTGTATCGTCGTATCAATACTTTTGTAAAAATCGAAATAACCATAATCCTCTTTTTCAGGATTTGGAATTGCTTCCAACCACTCGACCCCACCATCAGCCGAGGCAATTTTTCCGTTTAAACTAACGGCGCTATAAAGTATTATTTTTCTCATGATAATTTTCTTGGTTGAAAATCATTTCTTTAGATACAAAAAAGTCCAAACGTTACTTGTCCTCCTTTGGAGGGGTGCCCGCCGCGGCGGGCGGGGGAGGAATGGCTTGGAAGTAGAAAGTATTCCTCCCTCTGCCTATCGGCATCTCCCTCCAAAGGGAGACAAGTAACGCAAAACACATCATAAGTTATAAGACATATTTACTTCCTATTTTCAAATTCAATTCCTTCTCAAAACAAACACTATTCTACAAAATCAGGGCTTGAAAAATTAGTCCTGATAATTTTTTCAATAAAGTCATTCATTAAGTTGCCAAATATCCCACAAAATGTAAATTTCAACTAAAAGTTAACCAATTAACATGACAAAATTAACCTCATGTATCACACACCATGTTAATTCCGCCTATATTTGCACGACCTTTTCAAAGGTAAAACTTACCTGGTACTCACTCAACTTATTGGCTCGCTCATTTAATACGAATAGAACAACTTTGTTCTAAAGTAACACTCAATTTTACATTACAAAAAACAAAAATTATAACAAAAATGAGAAAGACATTCACTTTCAAAAATTTCCTTTGTACCATTCCCTTGCTTCTGCTTTTCGCATTTGTTGGAACTGGACAAAGTTTCTACAAAACCTATAGTACGAATGGGAACTCACCTTCTAAGGTAAGGCAAACCAATAGCGGTTATGTCTTGGAACTACAAGGATTTGACAAATACGAAATCATAACAACTGACCTAAATGGCAATTTCCAATCTCGTCGTACAGATGATTTCTCCAATGCAGATGGATATAAAGCAAGCTACCGCATGAGCAATGGCGAGTACCTTTTATATAAATTTGATAACCCACTTGGCGTGCTAAGATTTCAGGTGCGAGACCAAAACAATAATATCAAACGCGCATTCAACCTCTTCTACCCTGCTGGAAATATTGGAAAAATTGGTGGTTTTGAAGAGTTTCCAGATGGAGATATCTTAATCACTTATTATCATGGAACTGGCGATTTTGGTAATTTTTCACAAAGAACCATCAACTACGTCAGAAGAAACATTTATAATGATAGGAATGAAATGACGGGTAATATTCAAAGTCTCGGCAATGTCGGAACAGTTGGCACTGGAATTCACCTGTTACCAGACAATAGTTTTTACATGAGTATTTTGGAAGATGCGGGCAGTTTTTATGCTAGTTATATTGCAAAAATCAATAGCAACGGTAATCAGGATTGGCGTGTCCAAGCTTCGACTCTTGAACGATTCCTTAGTAACTTAACGGTTGATTTCAATGGAGATTTGTGGCATACCTATTCTCAATCATTTTCAAATGTGGTAAAAAGGGAGAAAAACGCTGGAAATGCTGTTGTTAATATGATTCCTGACCAATTTGGATTTAGCGGCAACAACACGAGCGGTATCACTGCACACGCGGACGGAGGAGTTGTACTAATAAATAGTAGTGGCAACAGAACAATTAGATTAGATGCTAATGGGAATTTTATAGAATCTAATAGTATTACAGCACCAGGAACACAAGGAAAATCCGTCAGAGATTCCTATCGATTATCAAATGGTGAAATTTTGGTTTTCGGAACTTCATCAGGTAGTGCTTTTCTTATGAAACTCGGAGCCAACGGACAATGGGTCGGTGGTAACAATGGCAATGGCATTGATATGGAATTGGAGGTGAGTAGCACCAATAATAACCCAGGGGTATGGAGCAGAATGTCGATGACTGTTACTGCCAAAAACACAGGAACTGCTGCCGCTTCAAATGTTATAGTGAAAGTTGAAATTCCAACCAATGATATCGTATTGGTAGGTTCGAATCCATTTACCGCTTCAACTGGAAGCTTCTCTTGGTGGGGACCGAATGAGTGGAACATCGGAACACTTGCAGCAGGAAGCTCAGCGACTTTGACCCTCAATTTTTACAATAAAACTTCTAATTCTAAAATGGTATGTGCGCAGGTAATATCTGCAACAGGAAGTGGTGATGATTCGACCCCAAACAACGGAGGCAATTGTAGCACCTCTGAAGACGATCAGGTTTCATATTCATTCAATGATGGTGGAACGACTCCTTCCCTATTGCCATCCTTATGGGTTAATGATTTCAAGATTTCAACTATTCCAATGAAACAAGGTGAGGTTAGAAACTTCACTTTTGATTTAAATAATACTGGAAAGGCAGCCGTGCAAGGCGACTATGCTATTAATGTCTACATGTCTCGCTCACCTACCGATCCGGGGACTATACTTGTTGGTAACATCAACACTGGAAACACTGCTTTAGGCCGTACAGAAGATATTCCGGGAGCATTGACCGTTCCTTCCAATTTGCAGCCGAATACTTATTATGTACACTTAGTCGTCGATGCAAATAATCAGATTCCAGAAGAAAGAGAAGACGACAATAGAAGAACGACCAGTGCGAGAACAGTGGAAGCAAGTGGTGGAACCAACCTACCAGATTTGTTGGTTAGAAATGTGAGAACCACAGCTTCTAACGTAACGATTGGTGAGAACATCAGCGTAATCTTTGACCATGAAAGTATCGGGGCTTCGATTCCGCAAAGTGAATTTCCAATCACCGTGACCTTGTATATGTCAACGGATAGAATTTTGAGTACCAATGATTTTAAAGTGCTTGACTTAGATATAGGAACTGGTACGAACATCGGTTTGGGTAGCCAAGTAACACCCAACCTGCCTGCTGGGGAATACTATTTGATAGTACAATCAGATACGCCAAACCGTTTGGCAGAATCTAACGAAAACAATAACGTCGATGCATCTTACACAAGAGTAACGGCAACGGCCCCAACCACTGGCGGTGGTGGCGCAATTGATGTAAGCATGACTGCCAATACCACTTCACCCAATCAATGGGGATTCTTCTCTGTTCAATTGATTGCGAAAAACACGGGTAGCTCAGCCGCTGCTAACGTAAAAGTGTCAATCGAAAAACCGGATGAAGTAACTTACAAAGGTGGCGACTCACATAGTGCTTCTCAAGGAAGTTTTGCATGGTGGGGCAATAATGAATGGAACATCGGTTCGCTTGGCGCGAATCAATCTGCAACCATTACCATCAATTACTTTAGGCTTTCGCCGAATGGATTTGCGCTTACTGGCTCAGTTACTTCTGGTGGTGGAAACGACAGTGCAACGGTCAACTTTGGCAACGCAGCGAATGGCGTCAACAATCGTTCCGCCATCGTCAACAATATGACGGAGGAGCCATTTGCAATCGTGAATGCATATCCAAATCCATCTACGGATTACATCGAGTTAGCAGTTTATGCAAACGAAGCACAGACTTCTGATTTAGAAATATTCTCCCTTACAGGAAAAAGAATCTTCGGAAATCAATATGAATTGATAGAAGGCCTAAACGAAATCAGAATCGAAACAACTGAATTTCCAACAGGTAATTACTTTATACAAATGGATCCTTTCCACAAGTATTTGAGACAATTGAATTTTGTGGTGGTAAGGCCATAAAAGTGCTTAACACTCTTAAGTTTTAATTAGAATGGCTCGCCGGTTGGCGGGCCATTTTTTTTGCGAAATTAAATTTTAGAGATTATATTTACAGAGATTAAAAAAAACTTATGAATATAAAATCCCCACAAAAGTTATTAGAAAAAATACAATCCCAACTCGGTCAGAATATACCAACAAATCTTCCATTTGAAAATGAGGAATATCATCTTCATTTTCAAAAAAGAGCTGAAGAAATGAATTTCAAACCCGAAGAATATGAGAATGGAATTGACGATTTAATAAAAGGTTTTTGGGAAGATATTGATATGTTGGATGACGACGAAGTAAAGATAATAAAAGAGAAAATAGCCATAGGAAATGCGAAGATTGACACCTTTCGTGCAATGCTTGTGAAAGTTGGAAATTTTTATTCTATAATTTTTAATTTTGGTCTATATATTTATCTGAATAAAAATCTCAAGTTATTACATGCTACCCATAAGCCTAATGATGTTATGTTTTGTAATAGAATAGAAAAAAAAGAATATTCAGGTGAAATTTTTCATGAATTTAGAGATGAATTATGTAAAATTTATAAAGGGGCAGGAAGAGTATTGGGGGCTATAGTCCTTCTAAATCCAGAAGTTACAATAGTAGGTAAGCAATTATACTTCATCGAACTTTTCATACTCTGTCACGAATTAGGTCATTTTTTCAATGGCGATTTAGAAGATAAAACAACAACAGTTTCTCTTTATGAGAATTCTGAAGAACAAATTTTAAATGAAAAGAATTCTAACTTAAAAGAATTTAAAGCTGACATTAAAGGTTTCCAATTAGTTTTAAAGATTTTGATTAAAAAACATAAACTTGGAAAAAACCCTGTTCCTCCTCACCTAATATTAAGCATCTTAATTATTAATTTTAATATTCTTACGGAGTTAGCTCCAAAAGAAAGTAAAACACATCCATATCCAATAAATAGATTATTAAATATTGTTGACCTATTCTATGGAAAAGACGCTGCCGATTTTATCCTTAAAACTTACGAAGAACCAAATCTCCTAATAAAGAACAAAGCAAAATTTACCGAAATTTCAAATAGATTAAAGAAATACTTTGAAGAATAACGCTTAGGTTAACAAACGCTTAACTGTTGAGTTATGCACTATGTCTATTAGTTAATCAAGATGCCCCTGCTCGGTTAAGTCTCTGACTTAGAACCGAAATATGCATCTCCCGCTCGTCCCAGTCTCCTGACTGGGATGCTATATCTGCGCATTTTTGACGCAACCTATCTTTGAATCTGTTTTCCATGTTTCCGTCAGCCGAAGCGGATAAATCAGA
This sequence comes from uncultured Saprospiraceae bacterium, assembly GCA_937930815.1. GTDB lineage: Bacteria > Bacteroidota > Bacteroidia > Chitinophagales > Saprospiraceae > JAGQWW01. The sequence goes on from CALHBQ010000197.1 coordinate 5,175, forward strand.
GACGGACAGATAAATGGTTTCAGTCAGCCACGGCAGATAAATCTGGAGACGTAAAACCAGCGGATAAACCCGCTCGTCCCAATCTCCTGACTATAAGGCTATACCATCTATTAAAAAAAGTATTACTTTCACAAAATGATAAGCGATATCAAGATATATGAAAAGCCGAAAACTTACCGTAAACTGACAGTTATTACATAAACTCCTTATTCATGTCAGACAGACTAAGAAAACATTTAAGAGAAACCGCAACAATTTCAGATGTCGAGTTTGAAAAAGCGCTACCCTATTTCAGCAATAAAACCATAGGAAAGGGCGAGTATTTTGTAAAACAAGGAGCTGTTTGCAAATACATGGCTTTTGTAGAAGAAGGCCTTTTAAGAAGTTATTTTTTAAACGAAAAAGGAGAAGAAATTACTTTTTGTTTTGAACCAGAAAACAGCTTTTCTACCTCTTACAAAAGTTTCATTTTGCAATGCCCATCTCAACTTTCAATTCAAGCAATTGAAGAGACGAAACTTACAGTAATCAATCATCAAAACCTGCAGAAATTATATGAAACAAGTTATCAATGGCTAAGAATTGGGAAGCTATTTGCGGAAAAAGAATATATCTTTTTAGAGCAATATGCCTCCATGCTAAATAATGAATCAGCTAAAGAAAAATATCTAAGGTTACTTAAAGAAAATCCTTCAATTATACAGAGAGTAAAACTTAAATATATTGCTTCCTTTTTAGGTGTAACCAGTCGTACTTTATCAAGGATAAGAAAAGAATTATAGGACATTTGTCCTTTTTTCTTAGGATGAATAACCCCAATTTTGTTTTACAATTTAAGTAAAATGAAAAAAGGATTATTCATATTTTTATTCCAGTTAACAACGATGACATTACTAACTCAACCCGTAAACCTTTCGGAACTTCAAAGAAAGAAAGCAGATCTATATGACGGAATTACTTACGTAGAAAAAGGAAATGGTATTCCAATTCTATTTTTACATGGTACATTATCCAATGCAAATACTTGGAGAAAAATAATTCCAACCTTAAGTGAAAAATATAGATGCATCGCAATTGATTTACCAATTGGAGGACATTACATAGCAATGGATGATAGCGTTGATTTATCTCCACTCGGCATCGCAAAACTCATTAGCGAATTTCTTCAGTTTTTAAATATTGAAAAAGCAATTATCGTTTCCAATGACACTGGTGGTGCATATGCTCAAGTTTTCGCTTCATTATATCCTCAGCAGGTAGAAAAATTAGTTTTTACAAATTGTGAAGTGCTCGAAGTATTCCCTCCAAAAAAATTCAAATACTTAATTAATTCAGTCAAAATTCCTGGGTTTACTTATTTACTAAGTAGAACTTTCAAAATAAAATCTTTACTAAAATCAGATATGATGATGGGGTTACTTTCAGATAGTATTTCTAAAAATGAAATATCGGATTTGCTTCTTAAATCATTTATCGAGCATAAAAACATAAGAAAGAACTTCACCAATAATGTTAAAACCTGGTCACCTAAGTATACTATCGAAGCAGCGGAAATATTAAAAAAAGAAACTTTTCCAGTATTAATTTTATGGGGATTAGATGATAAAAAACTTTTCCCTTTGGAATTAGGCAAACAGCTAAAGAGTATATTTTTAAACTCAAAATTAATTCAAGTACCAGACTCAAAGACTTGCGTGCAAGAAGACCAACCAGAAATAATGGTTGAAGAGATTATTAATTTTATTGATAACAACAATAGCTAAGGTCAACCATCTTTATTAATTCGGTCGCAAAGCTTCACATTCTGACTGCTGTAGCTTAATAGGACTGATCTAAAAACTGAAAGAAATGTATACAGAATTAATAAACGTTTTTAGCCAATTCACTGAGCTTACAGATCATGATATAAGATTGATACAAGAAATATTTAAACCCAAAACCTTAAAAAAAGAAGCGTACTTTCTTACCCAAGGCCAAAGGAACAATAAAGCTGCCTTTATTCGAAAAGGTCTAATGAGGTACTATGTTTTAAAAAATGATGAATACTCAACTTTAGAATTTTCACAAGAATTAGAGTTTGTTGCTGATTTCCCCAGTTTTGTTCAAAGAGGAATGAG
>CALHBQ010000198.1 GCA_937930815.1 uncultured Saprospiraceae bacterium
TCTTGGCCGTGAGTGGGTCGTGAGAGTTGAAGGAACTGTCATCGAACGTTCGTCCAAGAACGATAAAATGACAACTGGTGATGTAGAAATCAAAGTAACCAAATTGGAAGTTTTGAACGCTTCAAAAACGCCTCCTTTTACGATAGAAGATGAGACAGATGGTGGCGAAGATTTGCGTATGAAATATCGTTATCTCGATTTGCGTCGTACGCCGATTCGGGAGAACTTATTTTTCCGTTCACGTCTTGCCATTGAAACGCGGAAGTATTTGGCTGACAAAGATTTTATTGAAGTAGAAACGCCGAACTTGATCAAAAGTACGCCGGAAGGTGCGCGTGATTTTGTGGTGCCGAGTCGTTTGAATCCAGGTCAATTTTATGCCTTGCCGCAATCACCGCAAACGTTCAAACAACTATTGATGGTTTCTGGTTTTGAAAAATATTTTCAAATTGTTCGATGTTTCCGTGATGAAGATTTGAGAGCGGACAGGCAGCCGGAGTTTACTCAAATAGATTGCGAGATGTCTTTCGTGACACAGGAAGATATTTTGAATACGTTCGAAGGTTTGACCAAACACGTTTTCAAAACATTGAAAGGAATTGAATTGGCAGACTTCCCTCGTATGAACTACGATGAGGCAATGCAACGCTACGGAATCGACAAGCCAGACTTGCGTTTCGGAATGGAATTCGTGGAACTCAACGACATCGTCAAGTCGCAAAGCAAAGGCTTCAGTGTTTTCGAATCGGCAGAGTTGGTCGTTGGAATTTGTGCAAAAGGAATCGCAGGAGATTTCTCTCGTAAAAAGATTGATAAATTGACTGATTGGGTCAAGCGCCCACAGATTGGAGCGAAGGGTTTGGTTTATGTCAAATTCAACGAAGACGGAACAATCAAGTCGCCAATCGGTAAATTTTACAGTGACGAAGATCTTCGTGCTTGGGGTGAATTGTACGGCGCGGAGAAAGGCGATATGCTTTTCATCCTCAGCGGTGAAATTGATAAAACCCGTAAACAAATGGGTGAGTTACGCCTCGAAATGGGACGTAATTTGGGTTTAATGAAAGAAGGTGACTTCAAACCATTATGGGTTATTGATTTCCCATTGTTGGAATGGGATGAAGATTCTGAGCGTTTCCACGCAATGCATCACCCGTTCACTTCTCCTAAAAAAGAGCATCTCGAAATGATGATGAACGGTGATCACGAATCCATGAAAAATCTTCGTGCAGATGCATACGATTTAGTTATCAATGGTTCTGAAATTGGTGGTGGTTCGATTCGGATTCATGATCGTGCGTTACAATCCAAAAATTTCAAATTACTCGGTTTCACACCTGAAGAAGCGGAAGCGCAGTTCGGCTTTTTGTTGGGTGCATTTGAGTTTGGCGCACCCCCACACGGTGGTATCGCTTTCGGTTTTGACAGATTGTGTGCAGTGATGAATGGGCAGTCAAGCATTCGAGATTTCATTGCGTTCCCGAAAAATAATCAGGGTCGCGATATGATGATTGATGCGCCATCCCCGATTCATGATGAGCAATTTGAAGAGTTGTATTTGGAATCGACTGTAAAGGATGAAGCAGAAGTTTAAAACTTCATTTTATAGAAATAAAGGAACGCTCGACAAGTGATTGTCGGGCGTTTTTTAATTCAATTCTTCTCCAAATATTTCTTAGCAAATTCTACCCAATCTCCTGATTTTTCATCCAACGGAACATTTGGCGGAATACCGATATTATCAATTCCTTCGCCTGTATCAACACGAGAAGAACGGGATGTTGGATACCCCAAATACCAACCACCACATGGGAAATCCAGAAACATCATATTGGCATAATCAAGTACACCGCCCGTGTTCTCGCCAAAGAGCGTTACCTTTTTACTCTGTCGGGCAAAGAGAACAAATTGCTCGCAACTGCTTGCACAATTACTGTTGATAAGAATCCCTACCTTCTTTGGAAAAAACTCATTCCAACGTTTCTTCTTAATTTCTTTTCCTGATTTTCCAACCATTTTACCTCGATTTCGCTCAAGCTTTCGGGCTTTCCATTTGAAGTACATTCTGTCTTTCCAAGAAAAACTTTTGTCTTTTCCATGCCCTCTGAATTTTCGAATATTATCTTCTGTTGAATAGACTTGCATGTGATGTAATTCATACGGACTCGTATAAATGTATCGACGAATCGGGAAATAGGTCAGGTCGCTTCCGCCGCCGTTATTGCGGCAATCAATGATTAAATTCGGAGTAGATTCAATTAGATTTTTGTTGTCCTTGACGAGTTGTTCGAATTGTTTTTGGAAATTATGATTCATCGATGGCATGGTGATGAGCAAGGTATTCTCGTTGATCATTTTCAAATTATGTGGCGCATATTTTGAAGGCGGAGGAAATTTGCCCGGCGTTCCGGGAAAAATTCTAACCCAACTTCCCAAACTCGAAACGTGTAAAAACAACCCAGATCGTTTCCCTTCCTTCTCGCGTTTAGAGTGATCTCGCATGTAATAATCGATGCTGAATTCATTTGCGGGCTCTTTTTTTAGTTCAAATTTCACCTGTCCGGGCGTCCACCAAACCGAATCTGCCTTGATAACCGATGCTATAAATTCGTCTTCTGAATTTTCCTTTCTTAAAATGGCAACTTGATAACTGCCGTCATCCGATGCCCAGATTCCTTCAATTGAATCTCTTCCTGATTCTTCTAGTTTTGTTTTGATCTCTTTTTCGGAAAAAGGTGTTTTCTTCCAATCGGAGAATCGTTCTCGGATTTCTTCAGGTTTTGCTTCCGATGAATTATTATTTATCCCCAACTGAACATGGCGATCTTTCAGCCAAGCACTCCATTCTTTTAGCAATCGAAAACAGGTAGAATCTGCTTTTGATTGTTCGGCGAGCGATTTATATTTTTCAGTGTGTCTGTTGAAATCATCAACCGTTTCAGAGGTAATTTTATCTTTTAAGCCTGGATAATTCGCATTGATTTTTTCTGTCAAAAACTGAAATTGTTCGCTGCATTTGCAGCTTTGAGCAAAGACGAATTTTCCGATAAGAAAAAAAGAAAGAATAAAAAGTATTTGCTTCTTCATTGATTTTTTTTTGGAAAGACATTAGAACGACTTTCAAAGATGTAATTTTAAGACATAAATTCACACCGTTTAAATCTAAAACCCAATTTATACAAACTTGATTGAGCGTTTTTGTTTTTTTGTGAAAATTTTGAAAAATGAAATACGACTGGCTTCTCTTCGATTTAGACAACACGATTTTGAATTTTACAGAAGCGATGTACTACGCCTTTGAAAAAACCTTGACTGATTACGAAATCAAATCAACGGAAGAAGATTTGATGACCGTTTATCGACCAATCAATATGCAATGCTGGAAGGAGTTAGAACAAGGTATTATCACCCAAGATGAACTCCGGTATTTAAGAATCGACCGATTTTTAAAAGCCATCAATGCTGGTGTGAATTCAATTGATTTTGCAGATAGTTATCATGCGAACCTTTCCGATAAAATATTTTGGATGAAAGATGCGCAAGTGTTGATTCCCAAGTGGGCAAAAACATATAAACTTGCGATGGTAACGAATGGTTTTAAAGAAATACAACGAGCTCGTTTGGCCAAAATGAATATGGACGAATACTTTGACCACATCATCATCTCAGATGAAATTGGAAGTTCTAAACCGCATCAACCATTTTTCGATTTTACTTTTTCAAAAATAGGAAATGTTGATAAAGAACGCGTTTTGATCATTGGCGACAGTCTTGGTTCAGATATTCAAGGTGGTTGGGATTATGGCATTCATACTTGTTGGATCAATCCTTCTGAGAAAGCGTTGACAGCGGACCTGAAACCTACTTTTATTGTAAAAGATTTGGGTGATTTGAACGCGATACTTAAATAATGTTCTTCTCTTTTGTTGGATTTGTCAACAATTAAATAACTTACGTCCCTATTTATCCAACAGAACGAGAAAACTATGCTTGTCAAAACATACTCAAGCGCTGTACAGGGAGTTGATGCGCAA
>CALHBQ010000199.1 GCA_937930815.1 uncultured Saprospiraceae bacterium
AACGCGATACTTAAATAATGTTCTTCTCTTTTGTTGGATTTGTCAACAATTAAATAACTTACGTCCCTATTTATCCAACAGAACGAGAAAACTATGCTTGTCAAAACATACTCAAGCGCTGTACAGGGAGTTGATGCGCAAAAAATCACTGTAGAAGTCAATATCGGAGGCCAACCTGTGGCCGGATCAGTTTACTACAACATGGTGGGGTTGCCAGACAGTGCGGTGAAAGAAGGCTTTCAACGTATCGAATCGGCACTTAAATATGTCGGCTTCAAAATGCCAAGAGCCAATACCATTGTTAACCTCGCACCTGCTAATACACGGAAAGAAGGCTCTTATTACGATTTGCCTATTGCTATTGGCTTGCTCGCTGCTTCCAATCAGATTAGTACAGATTTGTTGGGTGATTATGTCATCATGGGTGAGTTGTCTTTAGATGGTATTTTGCGACCTATCAAAGGGGCGTTGCCCGTTGCGATTCAAGCCAGAAAGGAAAATTTCAAAGGATTCATATTACCAAAGGCCAATGCAAAAGAAGCAGCTATCGTAAATGACTTGGATGTGTTTGGGGTAGAAACGTTGCAGCAAGCAATCGAAATTATTAACGGAAAGCCAAGTATCAAAACAACAAAAATTGATACGCGTGCCCTTTTTGAAGATACGGTCAACCATTACGATGTAGATTTTTCTGATGTGAAAGGTCAGGAGAATATAAAACGGGCGTTGGAAATTGCAGCAGCAGGTGGACACAATGCAATTCTAATTGGACCGCCAGGAGCAGGTAAAACGATGTTGGCGAGACGATTGCCAACGATTCTTCCGCCGCTCAATTTGCGGGAGGCGTTAGAAACAACCAAAATTCACTCGGTATCAGGGATATTACAATCAGATACTGGTTTGTTGACGACTCGGCCATTTAGGGCACCGCACCACACCATTAGCGATGTGGCATTGGTGGGAGGTGGCTCCAATCCATTGCCAGGGGAGATTTCTTTGGCGCACAATGGCGTTTTGTTTCTGGATGAATTACCTGAGTTTAAGCGAAGCGTTTTGGAGGTGCTGCGTCAACCAATGGAAGAGCGGCAAGTGACCATTTCGAGAGCAAAAATCACGGTCGATTATCCAGCGAGTTTCATGCTGATTTCTTCGATGAATCCATGCCCATGTGGTTTTTACAATCATCCTGAAAAGGACTGTGTTTGTGGGCCAGGTGTCGTCAAACGATATTTAAATAAAATCTCGGGACCACTTTTAGATAGAATTGATTTGCATGTGGAAGTGACACCAGTGAGTTATGAGCAGCTTTCGAGCTATGACCGACCAGAGGTGACTAGTAAAGACATTGCTCAAAGAGTCGTCGAGGCACGACAGATACAAGCAGAACGATTTAAAGATCATAAAAAGATTTATGCGAATGCGCAAATGCCGAGCCGCATGGTCAGAGAAGTTTGTGAAATCAGTCCAGCTGGTTTGAACCTGTTGAAAAAGTCGATGGAAAAACTTCAGCTCTCCGCGCGTGCATATGATCGTATATTGAAAGTTGCCAGAACTTCTGCAGATTTGGGTGGTCAAAAAGATATTTTAATCGAACATTTAGCGGAAGCTATTCAATATCGAAGTTTGGATCGTGAAGGTTGGGCTGGGTAAAACTATATTGAAGTCAACATGTTTACAGGCTTTATAAATCAAATCAAAAAAAACATGTTTAGAAAAATTATCTTTTTATCAGTAGTCATTTTTGGAGCAATGTTGAGTTCATGCTCTAGTACAGGCAATCAAGCAGAAACCAAAGCTGCAGAAACAGTAAAAGTTATAGATGCTTCGAATGCAACTACTTTGAAATCAGTAACCGAAGGAAGTTTTGTCAATTGGAGAGCGGCACACTTAGGTGGTGTTGAGCCAAGATTTGGTAAAATTTTCATTAAAGATGCTGACTTTAAAGTGAGCAATGGAACAGTAGTGAATGCAAGTATTGTCATGGACATCGCTTCATTGACGGTTGAGAATTTCCCAGCAGGAGCAGAAGAAATTGGAAAATTGAAAGGCCACTTATTATCTCCTGACCTTTTCAATATTGAAAAATTTCCTACGGCTAAATTTGAATTGACCAATTTGGAAAAAACTACAGGGACTTACAATTCAAAAGTTACTGGAAATTTGACCATTTTAGGAGTATCTAAAAGCATTACCTTCAATGCCAATGTAGTTGCAGCTGATGACAAAGTAGCTATCAAATCCGAGGATTTTTCTATTGATAGAACTGATTGGGGATTAACTTACAATGTGGAAGGAACAGCGGGTGTACCAGTTGATTACATCATCGCAAACGATGTTGGATTTACGATCAATGCAACTGTTGGGAAATAGAAATTTTCTAAAAAAATAACTTATAAAATGAGTCAAGATACTTCAACTATCTTGGCTCTTTTTTTTAGGATAGGAGTCAATCAAGTCAAATTGCCATAAATGATATCTGAAATGCATAAAATGAAACAACTCTAATTCTTCGAAAGACAATGCTCCCATCCAAGCAGCATAAGGTTTATAATCTTGATTGTCATCCCAAAAATTATAAAACCTTTGAATCGCTTCTGGTAAGAACGAAATAGCTTCTTCGACTGAAGTATATTTCAATGGAGGCAAATCTGCTTTCGTTTTATCACTCGGCCGATGTTCCAAAATCGCACCATTCTGAATAAATCGTTGAAAACCTAATTGTCTTTTATTGGCAGGGGTTTCTCGTTCGCCTTCATGTTTCTTTGCGGTGATTTTGATGGTCATGATTAGATGCTCTACCATGTGTTGTGGCGTCATCAATCCAAATTTTCCTTCCGTATCTGAGTTTAGATTTTTTATGATTTTAGGAAATTCAATTAATAAAAAATCTCTTTTGGTGGTATCAGTCATATGAAGTCCTTCCTATTTTTTTAAATAAAGGTAATCTACGCTTTCAATTCAATATATAAATTTTATCATAATATTTTTATCAGCGACTTACGTATTAAAGATTTCGATTTTATTAAAAAAAATAATAAATCATTAATTTTTTGATATAAAAAAACCCACAAAGCGTAAAGCTCTGCGGGTCAATTTATTCCGTTGTGAATCTTACACATTGCACAAGGAATTTGCCTCCTATTTCCTATTCTTCACTTCTTCCAAATACCGTTCCAATTCGATTTCATCGTAAACTAAAACTTCGCGAGGCTTACTTCCATTTGCAGGGCCAACAATGCCCAGTGCTTCGAGTTGATCCATAATTCTTCCGGCTCTATTATAACCCAATTTCATTCTTCTTTGTATCATTGAAGTACTACCATGTTGACTCTGAACAATGAGCTTGGCAGCAGCTTCCCAGTTATCATCTAAATCTGACATGGAGAGTTTTGTACTACCAATCTCCGCATCATCACCAACATACTCAGGCAACAAATACGGCTCTGGAAAACCTCTTTGTTGACCAATAAAGTCTAATACCCTCTCCACTTCTGGTGTATCTACAAATGCACATTGTAGACGAATAATATTTCCTCCTACAGAGAGCAACATATCTCCACGTCCAATCAATTGGTCGGCACCACCTGCATCCAAAATTGTTCTCGAATCCACTTTCGCACTTACTTTAAATGCAATCCGTGCAGGGAAATTGGCCTTAATAACACCCGTAATAATATTTACAGACGGACGCTGTGTAGCGATAATCAAGTGAATACCAACGGCTCTCGACAATTGCGCCAAACGACCAATCGGTAACTCAATTTCTTTTCCGGCAGTCATAATCAAATCGGCAAACTCATCAATTACCAAAACGATGAAAGGTAAGAACTTATGACCATTGTTTGGATTCAATTTCCGAGCAACGAATTTTTCGTTGTACTCCTTTATATTTCTTGCGTGTGCGGCTTTTAGGAGGTCGTAACGTTGTTCCATTTCGATGGTCAACGCATTTAAGGTATAAACAACTTTAGCGGTCTCTGTGGTAATTGATTCGTCGGCGCCTGGCAAGAAACTCAAGAAGTGATTCTCCAATTTTGAATAAGGGAAAAGCTCTACCTTTTTCGGGTCAACCAAAACCAATTTTACTTGAGAAGGGTGTTTTTTGTACAAAAGAGAAATCAACACGGCGTTGATACCAACCGATTTACCCTGACCAGTTGCCCCTGCAATCAGCAAGTGAGGCATCTTCGCCAAATCCGCTACGAATACTTCATTGGCAATTGTTTTTCCGAGGGCAATCGGCAAATCCATTTTGGCTCTTCTGAATTTCTCAGAAGAAAGCACTTCTTTCAAAGAAACGATTTGAGGATTTTTGTTTGGCACCTCAATACCAATCGTTCCTCGACCCGGGATCGGGGCGATGATACGAATACCCAAAGCTGAAAGACTCAATGCAATATCATCTTCCAGATTTTTAATTCTTGAAATACGAACGCCTGCTGCCGGTACAATTTCGTAAAGTGTAACCGTTGGGCCAATCGTTGCACGAATCTTCGTTATCTCAATTTTATAATTTAATAACGTCTCGATAATCTGATCCTTATTGGCTTCTAATTCAGCACGATCGATTTCTACTTTATGCTCATCATAACTTTCTAAAAGTGAGAGTACTGGATTCTCATAAGAAGAAAGTTCTAAAGTTGGATCGTATGGTTCAGAGTGATTTTCATTCTCTTGTGTGATGCTTGGCGCTTGCGTAGGCAAATGCTTATTCTCAGGATCGTTTGGATCTAATTCCTTAATTTCCAACTCTGCTTCACCTACTTTTAGCGATTCGGGTTTTTCACCTTTCTTTGGAGCTACTGACTCAAACGAAAGTAAATTTTCTGTTTTCTTTGGTTCTTCAGTTGCTGGTTTACTCTCACTTGGTTCAGGAATATCTCCTTCTAATTTTGCACTACCAGGCCTCAAAGTTGCTGCGGCTGCAGTTGTTGTAGCGGCGGCTGCCACAGCCGCAGTAGCTGCGGTAGTTCTTAATCCAGGTTTTATAGCTGGTTGCGGCTCGCGTCTATATTTTTTATAAAGTAAGTTTTGAAACCAATACTTAATATCTGCCCATGCTTTTTGAGGGGTTAGGTTATTGAAGTTTGGATTGATATTCCAAATAATAATCCCTGCCAATACAAAAATAAAAAGCAGCATTAGTCCAATCACTCCAATAAAACTTTGGAGCCATCCACTCACCACACTCCCAAAAGCACCACCCCACGGAAAATCCGAGTTAGGCGTTACAAACCCCAAAAACATTGAAGAGAAAATGAGTGCGAAAAAGGTTGAGCCTAAAAATCCATACTTGGCCGACATAGGAATGCCTCTGATTCTATCAAAACCCAAAACCATCAATACGCCTACCAATAGGAAGGATGGCAAGCCAAAACCCCAATAAAAAAATAGATTGGAAACCATTGCCCCCAATCGGCCTAACCAATTGGCCATATCCAAATCTTGAAACAATAATTCACCCGAAAATCGAAGTACTCGATCTTGATCTATTTGCCAAGTAAAAAGATAAGAGAAGAAGGCAATAAAAAGGTAAAGTGCAATAAACATATAAACAATACCAAGTAGTTTTGGTACACGTTCATCGTTTATTCCAAATTTAAATCTGAGCTGTCCCTTTTTCTTCTTTGCAGCTGCCATGAGCAATTTTTTTCTATTCGTTTTCCCTAAAAGACAAATTTATGGATTCTTATCGTCTAAATTGAATTTAAACTGATGTTTTGTTTCAATGATTGGGTACAATAAGTTGAAAATCAGTTTTTTAGATATTGAAAAAAAATCAGAAAGGGGGTTTTAGTATCAAAAGAGGAACATATTATAGAAAAATTGAATCTTAAATATAACCCACCGTTTTCTTTCAATTACCTACCGTTCCTACATTTTAAGATTTTTCGAGGACTTTCTTCTGTATTTTTACCTTACCAAAAATATTAGTATGAATATCGCACCACACAAAACTTTATTTGACTTAGTTGTAGATTACGAAACGACTAAAAGGTTAGAAGAGAATATCTTTTACAATCAGGATGATCTCGTTAGATTGATTGACTATTTCGAACAAGAGTTACTCTATCAAGAGGCGTTAGATGTTGTAGAAAAAGCAATCGAAATCTATCCCTATACTGTTGAGTTTTTGTTTCGTAAGGTACATCTATTCATTTTCTCAGAAAGTCCTGAGTCTGCGCTCAAAGCTTTGCACAAAGCAGAGCTTTTGGTCCCAGGAAGTTTTGATGTAAAATTACATAAAGCGTGGGTTTTTGCAGACCTTGGCCTTTTCAATGAGTCTGCAACGATTTTAAATGATCTTCAGAATAAAATTATTAATAAAAAAGACTTGAGCCTTGTCTATTTTTACGAAGCATTGGTTCAAGAACGTAAAGGCGAAATGAACAAAACTTATCAAACACTAAGAAAAGCAATCGAGTTGGATCCGACCAACAAAGAGGCTTTAGAGAAAATGTGGTGGTGTATTAACCGCTTGAGTTACCAAGAACAAAACATTGAATTGTTCCAAAAAGTAGTCAATGAAGATCCTTACTCTTGGTGGGGATGGTTCAATTTGGGTACAGGTCTCGAATATGCTTGCAGATATGAAGAAGCAATCGAAGCATATGAATTTGCAATGGTCATCGATCCAAACAAGGATTTAGCTTACCGATATTGTGCAGAAATTTGTTTTAATGTAAACAGATACGATGCGGCATTGAGATACTTTGAAGAGTATTCCAGAAAATTTCAAGCAGATGCCGATATCTATTTGAAAATAGCGACTTGCTATCTTCAATTAGACAAGACTACGGCAGCTAAAAAATTCCTTTTCATGGCAATTGATGAAAATGAATTTAATGAAGAAGTTTACTTTTATTTAGGTGAATGTTGCCAAAAGGAAGGTGATTTTCCAAATGCCATTCTTTATTATAAAAAGGCAATCAATCTCTACCCGCTCAGAGAAGAATTGTTTAAAGGATTAGGTAAAACCTATTTCAAGATGAACAAACCTGAGCATGCAAGGAAGTATTTCCAAAGAATGGTGGATATCGGACCAGATATTCTCGATTGTTGGAAAACTTACATCGAATTTCTATATCAAATCAATGAACTGGAAAATGCAATCAAAGTAATTGATGAGGCATCTGTTTTCCATGATTGTTCTTCTTTGAAATATTATAAGGTCGCTTATCAAGTGGCAATGGGTAAAATGGCAGAAGCTAAATATTATTTAGGGGAAGCGTTAGAAGAAGATTTTCACGGCTACCGGTTTTTGTTTGAAGCAGAACCACGTCTTTCTAAAATGAATGACATTACTAGCTTTATCAGCGAGTTTGAACAAAAACGTCATTCGTTTTTGTAGAAAGTAATTTCATAAATAAAAAATCCGGCCTCGAATATCTCGAGGCCGGATTTTTTGTTTGAGGATACTATTAAAATCAATTCAACCCAAACTTCATCCCAAGTCTGATTTCTACATTTTGATCTTCTTTGATTCGAACACATTTCTCACCTCTTTCTCCTGAAAAGAAAGAAGCATTGATTAAAAGATTTTTAGCAGATTTTATTTTAGCAAAACGATCTGCATCAAATAATTCAAAGTTTACCGTATTGGCAATTCCCAACGAATTTCCATCATTATCTACTTCAGCAGCCTCTATTAAAGTCTTTGATCCATCCTTGAAAAGTGAATCTAAGACTACTCCATTCTCATTTAAGAAATATCCTTGTGTCACGATTTCCAAACCAATTCCATTGTCAGCTACTATTTTGAATTCAGCATGACTAACCTCATCGTAATTTGAAAAGTCCCAGCTAATTGTATCGCTCACTTCAAATCCATTAGCTGTACCTAAAAGCGGTAAATCAGCTTCCACATCAAAGGAATAAGCACTTTCGTCCGTAATGAAACCTCGTACTGCTCGGTTAGAATCAGGATTAGTCAATGCATCTACATCGAAGTAAATAATCTTTGGCCCCGCGCCTAATACTTCATCAATGTTTGAATTTTGAGAATTGAAAACAAAAGTATCTTGCTTAGTCAGCCCAACCTCATCTGGCAAAGTTGGATATGCGAATCGAGGTAGGCTATCTGGATCGTTTATATAAGGGCTTTCCAATGGGACACGACCTAAGTTTAGCGTTTCTACATCAAAATAATAGATAACGGCTTGTGTCGGTATTCCAAATGAATTATTTGAATAAAAAGTAATCGTTGGATCCTTGAAGTAAACATTTCCTTGAACCCAATCATCGAAGAAGTCAATAACTATCGAATCTGGTGCGCCTTCATGCAATACTTGACCAAAATAGCCTTCTGCGTAAGAAAACTCTATTTGATCAATTTTCATTGTAAAAGCGAAAAGAGGAAAAACATGTGGTTCACCAGTAGCTGTAACTGCGTTATAACGCAAAGAAATACTATCATTATTAGGTAGCAACCGATAATCAGTCAAATCTATTGTATCGGATAGGTTAGCTGCTGGAAGTAAAGTGAAGCTTCGCTCTAGTGGTACTCCATCTTTTACCGCCTCAGGAATCTCTAACTCTACATCAAGCGATTCAGTTTTGTTATTAAAAACATTGTAGATCAATTTTCCTTTTTTCAATATCATAAAATCAATATCAACACCATTTGGTGAACCAAAAGGAAGATTGATAAACGTATCAAGAACAGGAAAAAAATCAAGTCCAGTGCCTGCCCCTGTTAGGGTAGCCTGAATAGCAGCAAAAATATCATCTGCTGTCGTATTAATCGGAATATTGTTTTTGTAATTGAGGCGAATCGTACCATCTGGATCGACCAAAACGGCAGTTCCATCTCCGAAGTCCTCTACTAAATCTCCAATTGAAAAGTTGGCTTTTCCGATAGGAATAGCAAATTCTGCATCAGGGTTATTGATAGCTGTTTCGTCTAAATTCTCGAATTTGCTACAAGAGAGAAATACTACCCCGAAGGAAAGCAATAGAAGTATAAATTTATTCATGCTGTTTATGGCTGTTTGTTCAAAATTAAGTAAACTGTTTTTGGGAAGCTCTACTCTCTCGTTATAATGCAAATAAACGACTAACCTCTGACAATATTATAAAG
>CALHBQ010000200.1 GCA_937930815.1 uncultured Saprospiraceae bacterium
GAAAATTTCTTAAAATTGAAAAAATGAAGATCGAAAATAGTTCCCTTGAGGATGTCTCAATGATTTTTGAATTGTACAAAATCGGTACTGAATATCAAAAGGTAAAATGCCCTGCCAATGTTTGGCCTGAGTTCGAAAAAGAATTGGTGCTAACGGAGATAAGTGAAAAGCGTCAATGGAAAATCATGATCGGCAGCGAAATCGCTTGTATTTGGGTAACAGCTTTTAGTGACCCTCAAATTTGGGAAGAAAAAAATATTGATCCCTCAGTTTACATTCATAGAATCGTTACCAACCCAAAATTTAAAGGTCAAAAATTTGTAGAAAAAATTGTAGAATGGGCAAGCGGTTATGCCTCTGAAAACCAAAAACAATTTATCAGAATGGATACTTGTGGCAATAATATTAGCCTCATAAATTACTACAAAACTTGTGGTTTTAATTTTTTAGGCATTCATAAATTAAAAAATCCAGATGGCTTGCCGGCACATTATATCGACGCTGAAGTGTGCTTCTTTGAAATTGATTTAATGACCTAAGCTATGTTTCCAAACACCCGACTATCATAAATTCTTGAAACAATAATAGCAATAATCGCCATCCCTGACATCATGTACCCACCGTCTCCTGCATTTAAATGTGCGCCCAATGCCAATACCGCATCAAAGAAAAAACCAGCATAAGCCCATTCTTTTAGCATCTGAGATTTTTTGGTGAGAATAGCGATGATGCCTAATATTTTGGCCGCAGCCAATGGTGCTACGACCCAACTTGGAAATCCAAGTTTTGGAAAAAAACTGCAAACACCTTCATAATTCATAATATACATGCCTGCTGAAAACGTAAATATGGCGAGCATGATGCCAGTCGCAATCTAATAAATCGTTTTGTCTAAATTCATTTTGTTCTTTTTGTTGCAAAAAAACAAATGTCATCAAACGGATTTAGTTTATCTGTTTTTTCTTGAATTTTTCTACCAATTGTCTTGACTATGTTATTCCTTCCATTCTAAACCTTCGGACATTTAGCCTTATGCTTACTCCTCCTTTTTTTACGAGGAAATTTTGCAAAAGTAGCCCTCGGCTTCTTTTGTTTAAATTTCTTTTTCACCAAAATGGTCGTTGTAGATATGCAACCATTCTCGTCTTCTAACTCGAATTCATAGCGCTTCTTTTTTTGAAAAGAAACCAAGATTTTGGTGTCATCTGTTTTGGAACCGTTGAGGGTGTAGTTTTCAGAACCACCAGTTATTTTCAATTTGACGGCTGCAAAATATTTGTTCTTTATCACCTGCTGTGGTCTGATCCTCAATTTGCGTGGTTCTTTGATTCTTGTTTTTAAAACTTGCTCACAGCCCATTGCGTCAGCAATCGTAACTTGATATTTGCCAGCAGCTAATCCGTTGATTGTCTGTGATTTATCGCCAGTATTCCATTCGAAATTGAATGGCGCAGTGCCAGCAGGATTGACGGCAACACTTCCATCTTTGTCTCCATTGCAGGTGATGGGGTCGGCAGTAATCGTACTTTTTTTAGTAGAAAAATCGATGGGTTCAAAAACGAAACAGGATTCGTAAATCGAACCACAAGGGCAGTACCGTTCGACACAAAGCTGCTTTCCAAAATCTCTTTTGTAAATTTTCATTGTTTTGGAAGCACTGCCATTGTGGTTCCATTTGTAAGTGAATTCTTCATCTCCGTCTTCGTCCAAAACTCGGACGATAGCATAGGCATCACCTGCGCAGTAACTTTCTAAAACAACAAATTCTTCTAAATGAATTGACTGAGAAAATCCCAAAAACGGGAGTAGGAAAATGGTTAAAAAGAGGGTAGCTTTTTTCATATCACTAACGGGTTTATTAGAATGACCTGATAAACCCGTTGGCGTTGCAGCGATATTGAAATTTGAGTGTTAAAGTTTATTCGAATTTGAATCGAACAGGAAGGTCATATTTCGTTCTCATTGGAATTCCATTTTTAGTAATTGGCGTAAGTCTTTGTTTTCTGCCTGCTAATTGAATTACACGTAATGCTTCTTCTTCGCATCCTCCTCCAATCCCTTGTTTTATTTTTGAGGAGATTAATTGACCAGTTTCAGCTTGCTCTATTTCGATAAGGACAATCCCTTGAATTCCTGATTCTCGAGCGATGGCAGGGTAGTATATTGTCCGATACGTTTCCATCAAGAAATCTTTACTATTGATTGAAGCATCAATTGAATCAGGTACGCCTTCTACCCATTGGCTATTTTCAAAAAAGTAATAAACCTTTTCTGGAGTGATGAACCGTTGATCAAATAGTTTTGAATTTGGCTGAGAAGTTGAGTTTATGATTGAAATTTTTGGTGTACAACTCAACATTGTCGTAAGAAGGAAAAGTATTAATAATCTCATGAAAAGTGTTTTTAATTGAGATTGTATATCAAGATTTATCTGCTCCGTAGGAGCAATATCTTTGTAGCAGATAGTTTGATTTCTTTATTCGCTCCGTAGGTGCGGCATCTAAAAATTCACTGATGCTTAGATACCGCACCTACGGAGCGGATAAAGCTATAGAATTTTTTTTCTACAAAGATTCCGTTCCTATGGAACGGTTTCAATCTCTATTTTACAAGGAGATTCAATAATACCAAAAATAGTTGGGAATGAGAATAGATTTATTCTCCAGGTCCAGGCGAGTAATTCATTTCAGCAATAGAAATAACTGCTTTTTCGCCAACTTTTTTGCTTTTGTTGAGATGTTTTAGAATCGTTTTATTCAAGTTTTCTGGTTGGAAAGGTTTGGTCAAGAAATCATCTAAACCAGCTTCCAAAGCATTTTGCCGAACTTCCAAAACAGCAGAAGCCGTTAAGGCAATAATTGGAATTTTTGAATATTTTCCACCCAAAGAACGAATCGTAGTTGTAGCTTTGATGCCATCCATGACAGGCATTTGTATATCCATCAAAACAATGTCATAATGGTTTATTTGAATTTTATCAACAGCAATTTGACCATTGGCGGCAATATCGTATTCGGCACCCCAACGACTCAATAATTTGCCAGCTACTTTTTGATTAATAATATTGTCTTCTACCAAAAGGATTTTTACATCTGTGAGGCTGCCTTCCAGATTGTTTTGGGTTTTTACTTGAAGTCCCTTTTGGATTTGTGGTACTTCAGGTTTTGATTGTTGAACTCGTGGAAACTCAGCAATAAAAGAAAATTTAGAACCTACGCCTAAAGTACTTTCAACCGTTATTTTTGCTTTTAATAAAACTGCTATTTTTGCTGAAATTGCTAATCCTAAACCAGTTCCTTCCAGTACTGTTTCATCAGTGGCTTGAGTGAATTTTTCAAAAATCAAGTCTAATTTTTCTGCGCGAATACCTTTGCCCGTATCTGTAACTGAGAAATAAACTTGAACAAATTCGTCTGTTCTCAAATGTTCTAAAACTTGTATCGTGACTCCGCCAGATTCTGTAAATTTGACTGCATTGTGAGCCAAATTACTCAGTACCTGTGAAACTCTAAAAGAATCTCCGATTAAGGTTTCGGGCAACTTTGGATCTATTTCAAACGAGAAACCAATCCCTTTTTCTTTTGCAAAATGTTCGACTCCTGCTTTAGTATGAGTCAAACATTCGTTTAGTTTAAAAGGAATTTCTTTAATAGAGATCTTATCCGCATCCAATTTATTATAATCCAAAATATGAGAAACTAAGTTCATCAAATTTTCAGCAGAAAATTTTAAGGTATTCAAATGCGGAACCTGATCCAATCGAGGTTTTTCATCCGCCATCAGATGAATCGTTCCCAAAACCGCATTGATTGGAGTACGAATTTCGTGACTCATCGCTGATAAAAATTGAGCTTTGACCATCGCTGCTTTTTCAGCTTCTGCTTTGGCCTTTTCAAGGTTCGCTCTTATTTCTTTTTGTTGGGTAATATCACGACCGATACAAAAACATTTGACAATGTTGCCCTCTTTATCTAAAACAACATTGGTTTTGTGGCCAATCCAAACCGTTTTACCTTGTCTTGTTTGTATAGGAAATTCCTGATAGGACTTATTAGAATTGGTATATGATTTCTTTTCAAAATATGATCGACTCTGCTCAACTACCGACGGGTGGAGCAAATAAGTATATTGCAACCCTTTGATGAAATTGAGATCATACCCCGTCAATTTTTCAAAAGCAGGGTTTACGTAATTAAAATTGCCATCTGGAGATAGTTCGTAAACTAAATCTTCTGCTGCTTCAACGAGTGTTTTGAATTGTTCTCTACTGGATTGTAAATCAGTATTTAAGGCTTCTTGCAATGCAATGTTTTCAACCAATTCATCATTGGCTTTTCGATTAATTCTCACAAAACTTGACATCCCAATAGTAAGTATAATCATTGGCGCTCCGATGAGGAGAACCGTAGCCATTCTTAACTCGGTAATGTCATTCATGGTAGCGCCAAGCAATGCACCAGAGTGTATTCCATTGGATCTTAAATATGCGCTGATTCCTATAGCAAGAATTGTTGCAAAAACTAAAGTGAATGCAGCTTTATTATTAATGGTAAAAATAACTAAACAAATGGTGATATAGATGAATGATAATATACTCGCAAGGTTTTGTGGAGCAATAAATATAATTATTGAAAATGCTGAAATCGAACAGAGCGCAGCTATAAAATAAAGTGAGGTTTTATAGGTTCGTGATAGTTTTATTGAGTAGAGGATTCCTATAAGAATAAATCCAATTGAGCTGGCCAACGATAGTTGAAAAAACGAATCCTTTGATAAAAGAATAGGAATCATAGATACAATCAAACCAATATTTAATAAACAAAACCAATAGAATAGTTCAATTTTTGAACGTTCTAAGGAGTCATTTGTATTGGCGAGTGTATCACCAATAAAATAGTCCATCAATTTTTTTGATTGTTTACTAAAGTAGCTCATGCGCTTTTCCCACGGATTATTCTATTCTGTTAATGTATCTGCTATTAGTAGTATATCAACTACTATTCCATAGGTGTGAAATTTGATGAGAATACACAGATCATGGTAGATGAAATTGGATGTTGAGGAACGGTGAAGGCTTAAGTAACTCAAGTTGCTATGAATATGTAAGGAGTGTTTTAGAATTTTAAATGAGTAAATGATAGAATGATTAAATAGGGTGCTATTGCCCGAAATTTTCATAAATCTTAAGCAATTGGAGTTTATTTAATCATTTCAAATTTATTCATTTTCTCATTTCATTCCCCTGGGCCAGGTAGGTTCTCTATGCTTGCGAGTTCAGATAGGGCTTTTTCACCAATCTGTCCCTCCCGATGGGTGTGTTTTAAGATGGTTTTGTTTAAGTTTTCTGGTTGAAATGGCTTGGTCAAGAAGTCATTGAGACCAGCTTCTAGGGCATTTTGACGCACTTCCAAAACGGCAGAAGCCGTTAATGCAACAATTGGAATAGTTGCATATTTGCCGCCCATTGCCCTAATCATAGTCGTAGCTTTGATACCATCCATGATGGGCATTTGGATATCCATTAAAACAATGTCATAATCAGTTTCTTGGACTTTATCAATAGCAACTTGACCATTTTCGGCAACCGTAAAATCTGCGCCCCAACGGGTCAGTAATTTACTGGCTACTTTTTGATTAATAATATTGTCTTCAACCAACAATATATTCATACCCAAAAGGGTATCCACCAATCTATTTTGTGTTTTTATTTGTAGACCTTTTTGACTTGGAACTACATTCGATGATTCCTGATTAACTTTTTTTAACTCAAGGATAAAAGAAAAGGTTGATCCTTTCCCTACGGTACTTTTTACGTTTATTCTGGAATTAAATAAAGCTACAATTTTTGAAGAAATCGCAAGTCCTAAACCCGTTCCGTCAAGTACCGTTTCATCTGTTGCTTGAGTGAATTTTTTAAAAATAGAGTCTAATTTTTCTTTAGGGATTCCTTTACCTGTATCTCGCACAGAGAAAAGAACATGAACAGATTCCTCTGTTGTTTGATGCTCTGTTACTTGAACGGTTACGCTACCTGTATTGGTGAACTTTATAGCATTATGTGTTAAGTTGCTGAGTACTTGTGAAATTCTGTAAGAGTCCCCCAATAGACTTTTTGGAAGGGTAGGATCTAACTCCATGGTAAATTTGATTCCTTTTTCTTTTGCAAATTGATCCACGCCAGCTTTGGTGTGCATCAAACATTCTTTCAATTTAAAAGGAATACTTTTTATTTTGATTTGATCCGCATCTAATTTGTTATAGTCCAAAATGTGGGAGACCAAATTCATCAAATTTTCAGCGGAATATTTCAAAGTATTTAAATGAGGAACCTGATCCATTCTTGGATTCTCGTCGGCCATCAAATGAATCGTTCCCAAAACCGCATTGATCGGGGTACGGATTTCATGACTCATCGCGGATAGAAACTGAGCTTTTATCATGGCAGCTTTCTCTGCTTCTGCTTTGGCTTTTTCGAGGTTTTGGCTTATTTCTTTTTGCTGGGTAATATCCCTGCTGATGCACATGTATTTGCTTAGATTTCCATTTTCATCATTTACGTAATTTACTTTTTGGCCTACCCAAACTGTTTTTCCAGCTTTTGTGATAATAGGAAATTCAACATATGAATTATCAGGCATTGCGTATTCCGCTTCATCTATATATCTTCTGGCTATATCTCTAGCTTTTGGGTGAATCAAAAAGGTATATTCCATACCTAACACATAGTCAGGCGAATATCCAGTCACTTGTTCAAATGCTGGATTAGCATATTTGAAATTGCCTTGGGGTGTCAACTCATAGACTAAATCTTCTGCTCCTTCAACTAAAGTTTTAAACTGCTCTTTGCTTGTTTGCAAATCTTGATTGAGTGCTTCTTTTTTCTTGACATTCGCGATAAGCTTATCGTTTGTTTCTCTATTGATTCTCACAAAATTAGCGACTGCTAAGGCCAAAAGCACCATCGGCATTCCTATTTTGATAACAGAGGATATTCCTATAATGGTTGGATCTACCACGTCAATGCCTATTATGCCACCTGATTCAAAACCAATAGATTTGAGGTACGCCGTTAGTCCAATCACAAACATCGTTGAAAGAACAATACTAAAAGCCCATTTGTCATTAAGGGTGAATATTACAAGACTGATGGTGATGTAAATAAAAGTCATGAAAATGGATAAGTCCTGCGGCATTATTATCGGTACCAACAATAAAACAAAAAGTGGACTTACAAATGCTAAGAAATAGAGTATAGGTTTATAAACTTTGAAAATTTTAAAAACAAACAAAGAAGCAACCAAAAGAAGGATAGTAAAAGAAACAAATACAAAAGGAACGGTTGAACCATCTTGAAGTAAGAAAGGAAGAAAAGACATTAATGGAAAAATGTTTAAAAAACAATATCCATAAAGCATCTCGATCTTCGACCGCTCTAAAGCATCACTTGTATTAGCGAGTAAATCACCAATAAAATAATCCATCAATTTTTTTGATTGCTTTTTCAAGATGCTCCTTAGTTTCCCAAATAATGATTGTTCTTAACTTTTATACTTATCTTTTATATCAACTACTATTCCACAGGGCTCAAATTGTATTAGAATACACAGTTTAGGGTAGAAAGTGACCAAAAAGGTTATGATTTAGTTATTTATTAGCTTTGGGTAAGTCTTCTATTTTTTCAATTTTAGCCAAACCCTTCTCTCCTCTTTTCCCAAATCCTGTATGTTTTAAAATGGTTTTATTCAGATTTTCTGGTTGAAATGGCTTCGTTAAAAAGTCATTAAGTCCTGCCTCTAATGCATTTTGGCGCACCTCCAATACCGCAGAAGCAGTTAGCGCCACAATAGGAATCTTGGCGTATTTGCCACCCATAGCTCTTATTGTGGAAGTTGCCTCAATGCCATCCATAACCGGCATTTGGATATCCATTAATACGATATCAAATTCCGTTTGTTGAATTTTGTCAACTGCCACTTGGCCGTTCTTTGCGATAGTAATATTGGCTCCCCATCGGCTCAGGATTTTACTTGCTACTTTTTGATTGATGAGGTTATCTTCAACCAATAATATATTCATTCCCAAAAGAGAATTTTCCAGTCTATTTTGGGTTTGTATTTGAAGACCTTTTTGCGTTGGAATTCCTTTAGAAATACTTTTGTCAACCTTTTTTAATTCCGCAATAAATGAGAAGGTAGAACCTTTCCCTACGGTGCTTTCTACTTCGATTCTGGAGTTTAGTAAAACTGCAATTTTTGAAGAAATGGCCAATCCTAAACCTGTTCCTTCCAAAACAGTATCGTTTGAGGCTTTATTGAATTTTTTGAAAATAGTACCCAATTTTTCATTAGGAATGCCTCTCCCTGTATCGCTGACAGAGAAAAGCGCCTGAACAGATTCGTCTGTCGATTGATGTTCTTTGACTTGGATGATTACGCTGCCTTTCTCTGTGAATTTTACAGCATTATGAGCCAAACTGCTAAGTACTTGCGAAATTCTAAAAGAATCACCAATTAGCTTTTTTGGAAGATTTTGGTCTATTTCGATAGAAAAATTAATTCCTTTATCTTTTGCGAATTGTTCTATCCCCGCTTTGGTATGTCTCAAGCATTCTTTTAACTTAAATGGGGCATTTTTAAGCGTAATTTGGTTTGAATCCAATTTGTTGTAATCCAAAATATGCGAAACTAAGTTCATCAAATTTTCAGATGAATACTTCAATGTATTCAAATGAGAAATTTGATCCATTCGAGGATTTTCGTCTGCCAGTAGATGTATTGTACCCAAAATTGCATTGATGGGCGTTCGTATTTCATGGCTCATCGCCGATAGAAATTGAGCTTTTATCATGGCAGCTTTTTCAGCTTCTGCCTTGGCCTTTTCGAGATTTGCGCTTATTTCTTTTTGTTGGGTAATATCTCTACTGATGCACATATATTTGCTCAAATTTCCATTTTCATCATTTACATAATTTATGTTTTGGCCCAACCAAACTGTTTTTCCAACCTTCGTGAGAATCGGAAACTCTACATATGAATTATTAGGTATAGTGTATTCAGCTTGTTCAATATATTTTTGAGCGTTGTTTGCTGCGTTCGGATGAATCAAAAAGGTATAATTCTTTCCTTTAATAAAGTCAGGAGCGTAACCTGTTACTTGTTCAAAAGCAGGGTTAGCATATTTGAAATTGCCTTCTGGCGTCAACTCGTAGACCAAATCTTCTGCTCCCTCTACTAATGTCTTAAATTGCTCCTGGCTTGCTTGCAAACTTAGATTGAGCGCTTCTTTTTTATTAATGTTTTCGATTAACTGATCGTTCGTTTTGCGGTTGATTCTTACAAAATTAGCGATGGCTAATGTTAGTAATATCATCGGTATTCCGATTTTAAAAATCGAATACATATCTA
>CALHBQ010000201.1 GCA_937930815.1 uncultured Saprospiraceae bacterium
GAATGTTGACAACAAAAATCCACTTTATACCATTTGTCCGTTAGATGAAATGATAGGTCAAAAACCAGATTTCATTATCAATTGTTCGGCATCTCCATTTACTTATCAGCAAGCGGAAACGCGTATAGAGATTTGTAGAAAAAATGTGAAGCGATATAAAATCCCAATGTTTTACATCAATCATACGGGTGCGCAAACAGAGATCATTTTTGATGGAGGAAGTCTCGTCATGGCACCCAATGGAAAAGTAGCAGAGGAGTTCCCCTACTTCCAAGAAACGGTCAAAACATTTGATTTAGAGGAAATTACAAAATGTAAAAAAGATAAAGTACAACCAAAAGATAAAATTGCATTGATACACGATGCATTAGTTGAAGGGTTGAAAAACTACTTTCAAAAGTTAGGTTTCAAAAGAGCGATTTTGGGACTTTCGGGTGGAATTGATTCGGCAGTGACACTTGTTTTAGCGGCACGAGCATTGGGAGCAGACAACGTGCGAGCAGTATTAATGCCTTCCAAATTCTCAAGTGATCACTCAGTCAATGATGCTCGACAATTGGCAGTCAATTTGGGATGTCAATACGATATTAAATCTATCGAACCTGTTTATGATACTTTTTTAAAAACATTGGAAAACGACTTCCGTGGAATGAAATTCAACGTAGCGGAAGAGAATATTCAAGCACGTACACGTGGAACGATTTTGATGGCTTTTTCTAATAAATTTGGAAACATTCTACTCAACACCACCAACAAAAGTGAGATGGCCGTTGGCTACGGAACACTCTACGGTGACCTCGCCGGTGGTCTTTCAGTGATTGCGGATGTTTATAAAACTGACGTTTTCAAACTCGCTCGATACATCAATAAAGATGGCGAAGTCATCCCAGAAAACACCATCACCAAACCACCAAGTGCAGAGCTTCGACCTGACCAAAAAGACTCCGACAGTTTACCTGAATATGATATTTTGGATGAAATCCTTTTCAATTATATAGAAAAAAGAATGGGTCCAAAAGAATTGATCAAAAAAGGTTTTGAACCTGCTTTGGTAAAACGAATTTTACGACTTGTGAATATCAACGAGTTCAAAAGATACCAAACTGCTCCAGTTTTGCGAGTTAGTCCTAAGGCGTTTGGAATGGGAAGGAGGATGCCGATTGTGGGGAAGTATTTGAGTGGAAAGTAGTCGGCAGTTTACAGTCGGCAATCGGCAACCCACGAATTCATTCGTGGCTTAAGAAATCCGCGAAAATCCGCGTTCATCCGCGTCATCCGCGTTCCACTTCATCATAAGGGATCAAAAATAAAAGAGTAAGAACAATGCAAACAGAAACATTAAAACTAAAAGAAGGCGCTGAGTACATCGAACTACTCCAATTATTAAAATTCAAGCAAATCGCTCAAACAGGTGGCCACGCCAAAATAATTGTAGAAGACGGATTGGTCACAGTCAATGGCGAACAAGAGTTCAGAAAACGTAGAAAATTACGTCCGGGTGATGTGATCCAAGTGGAAGAAAATATTATTGAGATTGCTTAAAACCTGAGGTGTAATTCGAGCTAAGCCGAGAAGCACAAAAGTGGAAAACAGTTCTCCGCTCACGTGCTTCTCGGCTTCGCTCGAAGTACACATTGTAGCTAAAACGGCAACTTCCCCAAATCCACATTTCCACCCGAAAGAATAATCCCAACTTTTTGACCAGCAAACTTTTCCTTCTCTCTTAAAACTGCTGCTAAAGGAACCGCACAAGACGGCTCAATGATAATTTTCATTCGTTCATAAGTTAGGCGCATTGCTTCTACAATTTCCTGCTCTTCCACTCTAATTATCGAATCCACATAATCTCGAATCAATGGAAAAGTGATCGTTCCGAGACTGGTTCGAAGCCCATCGGCGATGGTATTTATGGTTTCATTCACCTCCATTTTTCCACTTTGGAGTGAGCGCCAAGCATCATCCACTTCAAAAGGTTCACCGCCAATCGTAATACAATTTTTCCCAAAATAATGACCTGCCAGAGCCGTGCCTGCAATCAATCCACCACCACCAACGGGTGCCATCAAAATATTCAAATCAAGATGCTCTTCGAGCAATTCAATGGCCGCTGTCCCCTGCCCCATCACCACTTCTATTTGATTAAAAGGATGCAACAAAGTCGCGCCTTTTTCCTCTACCACTCGATTGGCAAAAGCCATTCTATCTTTAAGCGTTGGTGGGCATAAAGTCACTTTTCCACCATAATCTTTTACTGCCGCAACCTTCACTGCTGGTGAATTGGAAGGCATAATGATATAGGCATCAATCCCAACTTCTTTCGCACTCAAAGCAACAGCTTGCGCGAAATTACCCGAAGAATGTGTCACCACTCCCCTGCTCTTTTGCTCATCTGTCAAGGCCAAAACCGCATTGATTCCGCCCCTCATTTTGAAGGCGCCCATTCGCTGAAAATTTTCACATTTAAAATAAATCTCTGCTCCTGATATTTCATTCAATTGACGAGAAGTCATCACGGGGGTGCGATGGATATAGGGTTTGATTCGTTGGTGGGTGTCGAGTAATTCTTGTTGGTACATGGATGTGATTTTGGGTGCAAGATAAAGAAAGGTTCGAAAGACGAGCAACGGAAGACGAATGACGGACTCACACGACTTGTTCAGCTACTTCTTGTTCTCCGTCTCTCGTCCTTCGTCTCTGCATTCATAAATTATTAACCGCCGAAAGACATAAGAAAACTAAAACCCAACCTTTTCAACATTCTATTTTACATTTGAGGAACCACCCAAAAGCTGTTTTTACTCTATGGTACACTTTTAGAGTTATTCATAACAGATCCCTGCCAAATTTTTAAATTACTGACGATACCCAATTCTCATGAAAGAATTTCACATTTTACTACTTGCCTTTGCATTCCCTTTTGTTTTATTGGCTCAACCTCCATTCAATCCCAATTGTGATGGCGAAAGATATTTGGAAGAAGTCTTTCCAGATGAACCAATCATGACCACCGAAAAGTTCGGAACCAACATCACCATCGATGGCGCAACCCAAGACTTATTCATGGATATTTTTCAACCGGCTGGTGATGTGGCCGATGAAAGACCTGTGATTATTTATTCTTTTGGAGGTTCGTACATTGGCGGTGACCGTTCTGCAACTCATGACATTTGTAAAAAAATGGCGAAAAAAGGATTCGTGACAGCTGCGATTGATTATCGAATTTATGATAAAAATTTGCCTCCGTTTGGCCCTTTCCCCGATTCATTGAATATGATGGAAGTGGTTATCAAAGCAGTGGGCGATACCAAAGCAGCCGTTCGTCATTTGAGAAAAGATGCCGCCACCGATAATGAATATCGAATTGATATCAATTGGGTTTTCGCTGGTGGTTATTCCTCTGGGTCTATCAATAGTCTTCATGCAGCGATGTTACAAGAAGATGAAGTGCCTGATTTTCTTAAAACTGTTTATGATGAAAATGGTGGATTTGAAGGTGATACTGATTTGGCGGGAGACTCCAATATGGACTACCCTTCCTCGATACAAGGAGTCGTAAATTATTATGGAGGGCTCAATCGCGGTATTTGGATTGATGAAAATGACCCACCATTTATTAGCATACATGGCGATCAAGATGGAACAGTTCCGTACGGTCATGGAGATGCGCGGATATTGATTTTTCCAATTGTTTCTATTGATGGAAGTGCCGTTTTGCATCCAATTGCAGACGACTTAGGTATTAAAAATGAATTCATCACCGTACCCGGCGGTGGACATGGTTTATTTGCTGATATGTGGTATGATAGTATGGAAGTGAGAACCGCTCGTTTCTTAACTGAAATCATGTGTGGGGAGTTGACTTCGGTTGACGAATCAACTCAATCTATTGCTTCTAACGCTTTTCCAAACCCAAGTTCAGAACTAATAAAAGTTGTTTTAAAAGGCAATCATTCGAATTATAAAGCACTCATTACCAATCAATTAGGACAAATTGTTTTTCAATCAAACAATCTTGATTTTTATGGTTTTGAAATAAATAAATCTGAAATTGGTTCAGGTATTTTCTTTTTAAATATTGTTTTTGACGATAAAAACATTCAGCCTGTTTATCACAAAATTGTGTTTAAGTAAAACCAGTTTTTTTTCAAATATTTAAAGCCACGGATTTACACAAATTTCACAGATTAGCCACCAAACAATCTGTAAAATCTGTGCAAATCCGTGGCTTACTTTTTTTAGTTCATACCACACAAAGATGTGGTTTCCACCATCGTTTATTCGCTTTATCTTTGTGTCAAACTTAAAACACCTAAAGCCCGGTTTTAAGTTTGAGTTTTATTTAAAAAAAGTGAAAATTAGCGTTAGCCACCCATTTATGGGTGGCTTTCTTTATTTTTGGGAATTCGATTTAAACCCATCGACAAAAAAATAGTCCAATAGGACAAATCCGAAAATTTAGAATTATGACTCGCCTAACAATTGCTCTATTTTTAATTTCAACTTTATCAATTACTGGTCAGAATCTTTACTTTCCTCCTACCTCAGGAGACACTTGGGAAACGATGCCTCCCGAAGATTTGAATTGGTGTGATGAAAAAATCACCGATTTAATTACGTACCTCGAAGACCAAAATACCAAAGCATTTATCATTTTAAAAGATGGAAAAATCGTTATTGAAGAATACTTCG
>CALHBQ010000202.1 GCA_937930815.1 uncultured Saprospiraceae bacterium
AGTCGCTTCCGGGCGTATAAGGCTTCCGCCGAAAGACATACCTTTTCCAGTGAATACTCCAGTGTGCTCGTTTGCCAATTTTTTGTACATACCGTACATGAAACCAACCTCGCGACCACCTACTCCGATGTCACCCGCAGGCACATCTGTATTAGGCCCAATGTGTCGGAACAATTCCATCACGAAGGCTTGGCAAAAACGCATAACCTCAGTATCTGATTTTCCTTTTGGGTTGAAGTTCGCACCACCTTTTCCGCCACCCATTGGGAGGGAAGTAAGGCTGTTTTTATAGGTTTGTTCGAAACCCAAAAACTTCAAAATCGAAAGATTCACAGATGGGTGAAAACGCATTCCACCTTTGTAAGGTCCGATTGCCTGATTGAATTGAACGCGGTAACCTTTGTTCACTTGAACATTTCCTTTGTCATCAATCCACGTTACGCGAAAGCTGATAACGCGTTCTGGCTCAACCAATCGCTCCAGCAAATTATGCCCTGCGTATTTTTTGTTTTTTTGAATAAAAGGAACCACCACTTCTGCCCATTCGTGAACGGCCTGGTGAAATTCAGGTTGCCCCGGATTAGTTGCGGCAACATGCGACATGAAATTGTCAAGCTTAGACTTAGAAGCCTTAGTCATGTTTAATTTTATTTTGATTAGGAAAACTTAAGTAAAAATTCGGGCAAATTTAAGTGAATTTATTTTTCATTATAGTGTTTTAACCAACAAATGTTTCGTTTTAGAAATGGTAATTTTCACATCGAAGAAAAGAAGAATGTGTGACAGCGTAACCTGAGAAAGCAATTCCAAAAAAAACAGGAGATGAATTTCATTCATCTCCTGTGCATTTATTAAACCTATATTTTGACGTTTCGTATTAATCCACAAAGAACTTCCCTGTAAGATAATCTCCGTTTTTCAAGTCAATTTTGTAGAAATAAATACCGTCTGAAAAGTTGGAAACATCCACAGATCCTTTTCCATTCATATTTTGAACTCGTTTAGTTTGCTTGCCAACTGAATCAAAAACTTCCACATCAAAATATTTTAAATCAAGAGATTTATCAACAAACCAAACTACCTCAGAGGCAGGGTTTGGAAAGACTTCAAATTTTCTTGATTGACTAATTGATTCTGTTTTCACTAAACCTTCTTCCAATTTCAAATTATCAATAAGAACATAATCATGTTCTTCAAGATCATAAGGAAATGACCCTTGCAATGCAAATGCATCAATTGATATACTACCAAAATAATTTTCTGGAAGTTGTATTTCATGTAAAACCTTTTCTCTCCGTAAACTTCTTTGAAAGTTCGTACTAATTTGCTTGTGCACTTAAAATACATCGCATATTGGTTTGGCTTTTTAGGTTTCCAATCAATTCGAATTGTACTCCCTTTTTTGACTAAGTAGCTCGGTTCTCCCCACTTCAAAGTTTCTTCAATTTCTTGAACAGATTCGTTTTCTTTTGCGGTTTCAATAATCAGATCGCGTAGAAATTGAATCTTTGGAAGTATCTCTTTTGGGTAAGATTTGAACTTCTGTTCAATTTTTGGATTTTGATTTATTTTTAAATTTTCCATAGAATTAATAGACTTTATTTGGTTCACGGTATAGGGTACACGGTTCATGGCGTGACCTACAACATATTTTGGAACAACCACTAAGATATAAGTTGTTTAATAGTTTAAACCATTACAATAAAAATGATTAAAAAAGCTATAAAACCTACAATTGATGTAAACCACCCTGTTGATTTTGATTTTATCCACCCCGCCAAAGAAATCACTAAACACAAGGCTACAATACCAAAAAGAAAAGCTAATCCACCAAACATTCTGGCGAGTTCAAAATCACTTTTCTCGAAAGCAATTGGGTATCCTTTTGTTGTCATCATCAAAATGTCGGTCCAACAAAATAGACAAACGAGGAAACTACCAGCGGCTACTGTGGCAGATTTTAACGTGTAATTGACAAACCTATTTTTTGACTCATAAGCTAATAAACTGGCAATGACCGAAATAGAAAAGCCTCCTAATAGAGAACTTATCAAAACTGTTTGCTGTGCCAATTTATTCCAATATTCAAATGATATATCCATTATTTGTTGTTTATGCTATTCACTGCTCAATATCTTCAATTATTGGCAAAAACAAACTACTTCTAAAAAAAGACATACTTTTGCGTTTCCAAACAAAAGCACTTGAAGTTAAAAAAATGTTTTGAAGTTAAGACAAATGAGAGTCTCCCTTTTCTTACTGATGCTGATATGCAGTTTAGCCAGTCTTGTTGCCCAAAACGGCGTCAATAAAGAGAAATATAAAATTGGTGCTAAAAAGGCAACCGAGTCCATAAAGATCGATGGATTGCTCGATGAAGCAAGTTGGCAAAATGCTGAGGTCACCTCTCAGTTTTTAAATAAATGGCCGACCGACATAGGACTTCCCCCGTTACAAACGGAGGTAAAAGTAACCTACGACGATAACTACTTATATGTGGGTGCCACCTGTTTTGAAGACAGTCCCAACTACGTTATCCAAACTTTAAAAAGAGATAAATCCATTTGGGATTCGGATGGAATGATTTTGATTCTGGACCCAGTCAATCAACAGTCAAATGGTTTTGTGTTTTACACCAATGCCATTGGCGTCAAAAGTGAAGGACTACTCACAGCAGATAGCGACAACCCTATAAAACGAGATTGGGATAATAAATGGTTTGTAAAAACGAGCAGTAATGCCAATGGTGATTGGACCGCAGAATTTGCGATTCCATTCAAAACATTGCGTTATGATGCGAGTCTAAAAGAATGGGGCATCAACTTCCTCAGATGTGATGTAGGGAATAATATGTACTCAACATGGGCATTCGTACCGTTACAATTTACTGGAGTTGATTTGGGATATACCGGCACGCTTCAATTTGATCAAACGCCTGTTAAAACTAAATCTAATGTTTCCATTATTCCATACATTACAGGTGGAACAAACTTAGATAATGAAGAAGTAAATCCTTCAACCAAGTTCACAGGAAATGTTGGTTTAGATGCAAAGGTTGGCGTAACCAATTCTTTGAATTTGGACTTGACGGTTAACCCAGATTTTTCACAAGTAGAGGTTGATGTTCAGCAAACAAATCTCACACGTTTCAATCTTTTCTTTCCAGAAAGAAGGACTTTCTTTTT
>CALHBQ010000203.1 GCA_937930815.1 uncultured Saprospiraceae bacterium
TTCTATTGATCCAGTAGAAACGATCGGTACAGTCAATCAATACATGCTTCCCGATTTCCACAGATTAGATGTTGGATTTCTTGGAACATTCAAGAAAAAGAAACTCACCCACAAACTCAATCTTGGCGTTCAAAATGTTTATAACCGAAAAAATGTATGGTACGCAATTAAGTTCAGCGAGGATCTTTTATTTGAAGATGAAGATCCTATTGTAAAAAAAACTGGGTTGCCGTTATTGCCGGTGATTAGGTATGAGGTGGAGTTTTAGAGATTACAAATCAAGGGTAAATGGTCGCTCCATTCCAACCAATAATCTACCTCTCCTATTTCAAAATTCTGAAGTGCCTTTTCAAATTCTTTACTTCCAAAAATGTAATCAATATGATAAGGCTTTTCTTTTTTTCGATGAAGAAAAAAAGTTGGGCGAGTCTCTTCGCCTTGCTCCTCTTTGTAATACTGGTGATACAAACTATTAATTCCTATTTTTTCTAATTCATTAACCACGTCTGTGTGATTACCCACTCGTCGTCTTTTATCCCAAATTTTATTGCTATTAAAATCGCCAACTAAAAGTGATTTATTAAACAGGTGTTGATTGATTTTCAAATACTTCCAAAGTTGGCCAATATATCCAGTTGTCGGAGAGTTATTTCGGTGAGTCCAAATGGCTAATAAATTGAAATCATTATTAATTCTACAAGGCAAAAAATGTTTTACTTTATTGCCTTCATAAAGATCAGACCAATCCAATTTTTCAAGACTTAGATTCTTTTTTACAAATACGCCAATGCCTTTATTCTTCGAATCTCCTTTCCACAAATAATTTCCAGTCCATTCCAAGAATTCTTTATCCTTAGTTTTTGAAGGATCCTCACATTCTTGAATAACGTAAATACCGGCATCGAAAATTTCAAGGACATGAAACTTCTTACGCAGTGCTCCATTACAATTCCAAGTAACTATTTTCATAAATAAATCAGGCGGAACTGAAGTTCCGCTTACATCCTGTCAATCTTAAAATCAAAAATCATCCTGTCAAATCTCCGCCGCCAAATGACTCGCCTGCTTAATCGCACGTTTCGCATCCAATTGCGCAGCGACATCTGCACCACCAATCAAATGAACTTTTTGGCCGCCTGCTTCCAACTTCGCTTGTAATTCGCGAAGTGGCACTTGACCCGCACAAATGATTACGTTATCAACAGGTAATACTTTCGTTTCTTCGCCAACTGTGATGTGCAAACCTGCATCATCCACTTTGTTGTAAGTGACGCTTGCTATCTTTTTAACGCCTTTCAAATCTAAACTTGCTCGGTGAATCCAACCCGTCGTTTTACCTAATTTTTTACCATGTTTTCCAGGTGAGCGTTTTAATAAATAAATCTCACGTGGAGAAGGTGCTGGTTGTGGAGCTGTGGTCGCACCACCTTTTTGATAAGACATATCGACACCCCATTCTTTCATGTACATTGGAGTATCTAATGACGGGCTCAAATGATTCGAATCATGGGCTAAATATTCTGCAACATCAAAACCAATTCCACCTGCTCCGATGATTGCTACTGATTTTCCAACTGGTTTCTTTCTGTATAAAACGTCAACATAGTCCAAAACTTTGTCGTGGTCTGCACCTTCGAAATCTACTTTTCGAGGGGTAACACCTGTTGCCATAATTACTTCATCGTAACCACCTTTGATGATTTCATCGGCAGAAATTCGATGGTTTAATTTGACATTGACGCCATGTTTTTTCAACATCGTATCGTAGTACCGAATAGTCTCGGCATATTCCTCTTTTCCAGGAATTACTTTTGCCATATTGAACTGTCCACCAAGTTCGGCGGAAGCCTCATATAAGTCTACGTTATGACCACGCTCTGCCGCAATGGTTGAAAAAGCTAAACCCGCTGGACCAGCTCCGATGACGGCAACTTTCTTTTTATTTTCGGTTGGAAGGTAATTCAGTTCTGTCTCGTGACAGGCACGTGGATTGACAATGCACGTAGATACTTGCATCGTAAACGTATGATCCAAACAGGCCTGATTACAAGCGATGCAGGTGTTGATTTCTTCGGCTTTGTTTTCCATTGCTTTCAAAACCAATTGCGAATCTGCCAAAAACGGACGTGCCATTGATACCATATCTGCGGCTCCATCCTGCAAAATCTTCTCTGCAACATCAGGCATATTGATACGATTCGTGGTAATCAATGGAATGTTTACTTCGCCCATCATTTGCTTCGTAACCCATGCGAATCCACCTCTTGGCACCACTGTTCCGATAGTTGGCACCCGTGATTCGTGCCATCCGATACCTGTATTAATGATGGTTGCCCCTGCTTTTTCAATTTCTTTGGCGAGGTGAACGACCTCTTCCCAGGTACTTCCACCTTCTACCAAATCCAACATTGACAATCGGTAAATAATGATGAAATTCTTACCAACTGCCTCTCGCGTTCTTCGAACTATTTCTAATGGAAACTTGATTCTATTTTCGTAAGAACCACCCCACTCGTCTCTTCGGCGATTGGTTTTCGTGACGATGAATTGGTTGATCAAATATCCCTCTGAACCCATAATCTCTACGCCGTCGTAATTAGCGTATTGCGCCAATTCAGCCGCTTTCACATAGTCTTTAATCGTTTGCTCGACCTCCTCGCCTGTCAATGCCCTTGCCGGGAAAGGCGAAATCGGAGCCTTCGTATCACTTGCGGAAACATTCTTTTCAGAGTAACCATATCGTCCGACATGCAGTACTTGCATACAGATCTTTCCACCTGCATCATGCACTGCTTTGGTGACAACTTTATGCGTATCCGCCGTCTTTTTTGAATTCATCGGATGACCAATCGGCAAGGCATTTCCTTCCATGTTCGGAGCGATTCCACCGGTTACTATCAGGCCAACTTCGCCTCTTGCGCGTTCGGCATAAAATTCAGCCAATCGTTCCATTCCGCCAGGCACTTCTTCGAGCATCGTATGCATCGACCCCATGAGGACTCTATTTTTTAAAGTTGTGAATCCGAGGTCGAGAGGTGAAAGTAATTTATCGTACATTTTTTTCTTTATTTATATTTGGAATCAGACCAATTCCAAGATTTAAAAGTTGGTAGTTCAGTTTCTGCTTTATCAAAGAAAAATAAATCTTTCATACTATCAGAAATATCGTTCTTAGGTTCTCCAAATTCATTTATTCCTATCTTTTTCAAATCCTCTAAAGATTTACCCGAACTTGCTTCTTCATACAATAAACTCGGTGGATACATTGAATCTACGCAATAAATAATTTCATTTTGTCCAAATCTATTGGCAATCATTCTAACTAAGGTAATTATATATTTCGCAGTTAAAGGATCGTGCAAGTTGGCATATTTATGTTCTGGACTTGGGCAAATACAGATGGTCTTTCTATTAAAAGTTAGATCCGAATAAAAATTACTAATTCTATTTATGCCCCACGGAACAGTAATTACTTTTTCGGCTTCACCTTCTTGATTTTGCCAACTTTTTTCAAGCTCGGTTTCATTCGAAGGATTTACCCAAGATGCTTTTGTACTTTTTACTTGAAAATCCAAATCAATTCTAGTTCTATATTCAATTACATATTCTTGAATATCATACCAAGAGTCAATTTCTTGATTGATTTCAACGATTTCCGATTTACTATATTTATTTGCAATCAAGCAAATTAGATCCATTCCCATTTTACATTTCTAAGCTTGTAGAAATCTATGTTTATAAAATAAAATTATCAGTTTCTAAAAGACTTACTAAATCTTGAATACCTCCTTCTCTTATTCTATTTTTTGAAGAAACTAAATAGATTTCATAATAGGTTGATGTATCAAAAACTATTTCATAATCCCCTTTCAAAAAGCGAAATGTGCCTTCTTTTGCTTTCCAACCATTAGCTAATAAATATTTTATTGCTTCTTCCATTTCACAAGAAACAAAACTATTTACAAACAATGAGCCGCGAATCTTCTAAAGCTTTCGCTCGCATCTCAGAAGGATAACCTTCAGCAGTTAGCATTTTAATAAAATCAGATTTGTCGGCGTATTCTACGATGAGCACTTTATCCCACTCTGCTTCTGTTGGGCCAATAAAACTTGCAATTGGCTTTCCGTAGAAAACTACTTTGGCAGAAACCTTTTCAAAAAAAGGAGTGGCCGCTGCCATGTATAGTTTATACTGTTCTTTGCCTGAGATGTCACCTGCTTTCGCTTTAAACTTTAAAAGATTGAGCATGGAGAGCTTGCCTTCGATATTGGAAGTTGCGATGGCTTTGAATTGGTCGCGGGTTGGGTCGATGTGTTTTTGCATGGAGATAGTGCGTAATGTGGGGGATTTTCAAAATCCGTCACATTTAATGATTGAAAATTGAAGGTAAAGCAAAGAAGATATGACGGATTTTAGAAATCCC
>CALHBQ010000204.1 GCA_937930815.1 uncultured Saprospiraceae bacterium
ATTACCAACAATCTTTGTTGATAAAAAGCAGTACTCTTGCAGCTTCAGTAACCAGACATAAAATTATAAAGTCACTAATAAATATAAATCATGGGTATTACTTTAGCACAAGCTGAAAAAATGATTAAGGCTGCAAAGAAAAAATCAGTCAAATTGAAAACGAAAATGAACATTGCAATTGTAGATGCAGGCGCAAACTTAGTCGCTTTTGCTCGTATGGACGGAGCATGGTTGGGTTCATTAGACATTTCAATTAAAAAAGCAAAAACTGCTCGTTTCTTTGATATGGATACAGGAGTGATTGGCTCTTTGTCTCAACCAGGCGGAGCACTTTATAACATCGAGCATTCAAACGGTGGCTTAATTTCTTTCCCAGGAGGAATTCCTGTTAAGAACGAAGCAGGTGAAGTAATCGGAGCGATTGGCGTAAGCGGAAGTTCTGTAGAAAACGACCATGCAGTTGCAGAAGCTGGTGTGGCTGGAGCTTAAGCAACAAGACATCATTCAAAATAATTTAGAGGGTGGTCATCGTGGGATGGCTGCCCTTTATTTTTTTAATTCGTTGTGATTTTTGTAGTTTTAAGCTCTTCTAATTCATTCATTATCATAGAGTTGAATATTAAAATAAATAAAAACGAATATTAAAAATCTTAAAATGATCTCAGTCGAACTAACAAAATTCCTTTGGAAATTCAACAAATTTTCTATTCGAAATTTTCTGAATTAAAATTTAAAAGCGCCCCAACCCTTAATACACATCACACGTATTTTTCAAAGACAATGGAGGCAGGTAATTCAAAATAAATCCTCCAATTATTGGTGTATCTCTCAAAATCTACGAACTTCCGCTACCGTTTTTTTTCAACAATCCATAGATATAAAAATATCAAAAGCCACAATCAGTTAACTACTGCATTTAGCCAAAACATTTTCAATAATAAAAAAAAACGATGAAAAACGGTAGATAAATATGGAGCATTTATTCCAAATAGGATTTTCAATTACGGGGTTTACGGCTATTGTTTTATTTATAAAAAATGAAGACAATCGTCCATCTACCTACGCAATTCTGTTGCTTAGTCTGTGGTTCCTTAGGTTTTTAGCGCTCTATCTGAAAGACAAGGTGGACTTATACGATTTTCCTTTTTTAATTGTCTTTGACCAAACGCTATTACTGTTGGATGGCGTTCTTTTTTATTGGTATGTCAGAAGTCTGAATAATCTACAAAAACTAAAAACCCAAATCGTCCAAATCATCCCCTTCTTGATAGCTTTTGGTCTTTCAATTATAATTTTACTTTCGGGAGAAACGACGGAATTGGTTGATCAATATTATGAAATTTATGCGCTCCGCAATGCAGGGGAAGCTGAGGCAATTGGAGCAGATATAGTTATCTTTCTTTCATTGGTTTTATTAATTAATGGGTTTTTCGTTTACAAAAGCATTGGTTTATTGAGTAAGTATAGAATATTATTAACCAATAATTTCTCTAATTTACTGAACCTCAAAATATCTTGGCTTAAAAAATTAACCTACTTCTGGTTGGCTTTCAGCTTTATTCCATTAGTTATTTTTTCTATTAGTTATATTTTTCGTCCTATCCAATTTGACTTTTTTGAACTTACGTTTTTATTGGGCTTATGGGCTACTTCAGTTTTCTTTTCGATAAATGTAATTACACAGCAATACTCCAATGAGACAACATTGATTAAGCCGTCTAATACCTCCTCAAAAAATGAATCAGACGAGGAAATCGACCAAATTTTTACTACCCTCACCGAGTACATGAAAAAGAATGAACCATTTAAAGATGAGAAATTAACGCTTCAATCGCTTGCCTCCCAATTAGACCTTAAACCCGCCAAACTTTCTGTCGCTATCAATACGAAAAATGGAACCAATTTTCATGAGTATATCAACCGCTACAGAGTCGAAGCTGTCAAAAAGGAATTAAACAATACCGCTGAACAGATTATCATCATTGCTTACAGAAATGGTTTTAATTCCAAATCTACCTTCAATAGTGCTTTCAAAAAAATGACTGGGATAACTCCATCTCAGTACAGAAAAGCGTCCGATCCGTCCAAATAAGTGCGAATACGTGAATCTGCACCTTTAAAAAAGGGAATTTCAGGTCTTATTCTTTGTTTAAATGGAAATTTGAGAAATCAAGTTTTGTAATAAAACTATCGCTTGATGAATCGAAATTTTCAAAAAAAACAAAAATGAACATGTATCAGAAATTACGACTTCGCTGTTTCCCCTTAATGCTCCTAAGCTTATTTACAATCAATCTGAGTGCTCAGAGCGATGAGATCAGCATCATAAGAGACATCCTTAAAGAAAAAATAAAGCATGGAAGTGTACTCGATAATCCTCAAGAAACCAACACTGTTTCTGATCGAAATGATTTTGAGATTAAACTAACCGATAATGAAAATGGCGATGAAGCAGAACCCTATATCGTTGTGAATCCAGCAGATAGCACCCATTTGTTGATTAGTTATATCGACCTGGCAGGTGGATCGATTAATTTTCCGATTTACATTAGTAATGATGCTGGAGAAAGCTGGACTAAAGCTGATTTTGATCCACAAGAGGTTTATTTGAATGAGCCTTTTACTAATTTCAATATTGCTGGAGGTGGA
Organism: uncultured Saprospiraceae bacterium; assembly: GCA_937930815.1. Lineage (GTDB taxonomy): Bacteria > Bacteroidota > Bacteroidia > Chitinophagales > Saprospiraceae > JAGQWW01. The sequence goes on from CALHBQ010000204.1 coordinate 2,650, forward strand.
GATCCTGTTTTTGCTTTTGATAATGAAGGAAAAATCTATTTCTCTTGGATTTTTCTCGGTGTCAACTTTTCCACTTTTGAGACTCGTTTTGTTTCTTTTTGGGCAGTATCGGAAGATGGAGGCATCACATGGAATGTTTCAGATGGCAATAAAAAATATATAGAAATCGGATCCATTGACCTACGAGCTCAACTTCCTGGCGATTTTGGAACGGGTGTTTTTGATAGACCTTGGTTTGATATTGACCGTTCTGGCGGCCCCTTTAATGGAACGCTTTATACAAGTGGATTCTTTTCGCCAAGTCCAACTACAGTAAATGATACGACCATTCAGCAAGTGGCTGGAATGATTATAAAACGTAAACTACCAGGCGTTGACTCTTTTGAGTTGAACAGATCTCAAGTCTCACAAGGGGGCTTAGCTCAGTTTGGAAATGTAAAAGTATCGAATAATGGAACTGTTCACGTGACCTTCGGGAATCTTATTACCAGTGAAGTAAAACACAGTTTCTCTACCGATGGAGGAGTTACTTTTTCAACTCCCACGACTATCGGTACTTATGCGCTTGGGCAACAAGGTCAGGTAGTTGTAAACGATAGGGAAAATCCAGCAATAAGTTTCGCTGTAGATTATTCCAACAATAATTTATATGCGGTTTGGAACTCTATCGATGCGGAACTTAATGGGTATTTCACTTACTCTCATGATGAAGGTTCGACTTGGGCATCTCAACAGAGTATCGCCGAGTTGGCTGGTGTTCCAGACCATCAGGTTTTCATGCCCAACATTGCCAGTAATGATAAGAATGAGGTTTCCATTTCTTGGTATGATTTGGATGCCGAAGACGTTGGAAATTACATGGTCATGCATTCAAGCGATGGCGGTTTGACTTGGGATAAGCCAATGCCTTTGTCTAATTCAACTACAGATTTCAAGAATTACGTTTCTGCAAATCCGCAAATTCCAGCTCCCTTATTTGGAGATTATTACACTTCCGTAAAAGTGGGTTGTAAGACTTTCTCGGTATGGTCAGATGGTCGAGAAATGAATGGCCCTAAGATTTATGTTAGCTCAACTGACTTTTGTAATGTTTCTACCAGCGTAACTGAAATCACACCAATTACAGATAAAATTCAAATCAAATCACTCTATCCAAACCCAACAAAAGATAAGTTTTTTTTAGAGATAGATTTAAAATCCAGTACTGGTGTAGCTGTTGAAATATTCGACATAGAAGGCAAACTCATTAAGACCTTTCCTACTCAAGAATTACAAATTGGAAAGTCCAATGTTTCTTACAATATCTCTGACTTAGCTTCAGCGAATTATTTAGTTGTTGTTAATTCTCCACTTGGTAATATCACAAGAAAATTAGTTAAAGAATAATTTTAAAAAGGAGGAAACGTAGGTTATCAGCTACGGCATTTTTATTAGAAAGCCACGTTAGTGGCGGCTCCGTTTGTAGAAATACAATAGCAACACACTAATTTAGGAGCGTAGCTCCAGCACCGTTTAAAGTTCAACAAACAGTGTCCTCTACGTCTAAAAAGTTAAGAGACTCCTGTTCTTTAAACCTCGTTTCAAATTAAATAAAATTTCAAAAATTATTAACCGACCGTATTCCATCATGGCATACCAAAAATTTCAAAATCATATGTCAAAATTATTTACTATCACTTTAGTTTTACTTTGTTTTTTCACGTCAGCATTTTCCCAAACAGCATCTTTGGCCGAAAGTGTTGAGTATGACCCGATCAACTATCGTTTTATTTCTGGTAACGATGCCACAAGCATGATTCAGCAGGACACCATGGGAAATTTATCCTATTTTGGACAAGGGTTAGCTTCTAACTTGGGCATGGAAGTTATTGGTAATAATATATTTTGCGTTGTAGCTACTGGCACTTCTCAGTTTGATCCGGTTAAAGACATTAATGTATACGATCTTAATTCTGAGACCTTGGTTACTTCCATTTCGATTGATAATGCACTACTCTTAAACGGCATGGCAAGTGATGGCGTCTCCAAAATATGGGTTACAGATTTGCGAGGACAAAAAATCTATGAAGTAGATTTTTCAGACCTCACGGCTCCGAGTTTCCAAGAAATTGCAGGAGGCGCTGGGTTCACAAGTTTCCCAAATGGAATAACCCACGATGCTACTCAAAATAGATTGGTTTTTGTTGATTGGTTTCTGCCAACCATTTTTCAATTGGACTTAGCTGACAACTCGGTAAGTACTGCTTTGACAAATACTGGAACAACCAGTATGGACGGAATTGACATGGACAGCAACAACAATTTTTATGTCTCTTCGGCTGCACCAACAAGTAAAATCACCAAGTATTCAAATGACTTTTCAACAAGTGAGGTGCTTGACATCCCAGGACTTTCTAATCCCGCTGACCTTTGTGTTGCAAAAGAAATAAATATGTTGGCAATCCCATCTTTTCAACACAATGTTATTTTATGGAGATTGGATAACACGAGTTCTAATACAAATTTGATTGAAATCGCAGATATCAATATCAACACCTTCCCCAATCCTTCCAAAGGTATTTTTAATATTGAAATAAAAAACGAAACTTGGAAAGAAGTTCATTGCCAGATTTTTGACCCCAAAGGACAACTTATCCAAAGTAAATTTTTAAAAAATG
>CALHBQ010000205.1 GCA_937930815.1 uncultured Saprospiraceae bacterium
GTACCTTTTTCAATTCAGCAGAAACTAAAAGTGAGATAGGAAGAAGTTTCTTTTCTCCATTTTATGGAGGAGTGGAAATGCTTTTATACATCTCTTCTTTTTTTGGATACCTCTATTTTGCCTATCGCTATATCAAATCAAAAAGAGCAGAAGTCAGAAGTTCCGTCGATAAAAGTCAGGGCACCAAAGTAGCTTGGCTTCAAAGAATGTCGAAAGTTCTATTTATCCTTTTTGGCATCAATGCCACCTATATTTTTACTGATTTTCTTTCTTACGAATTGTTTGGAATCAATCTACACCTACTCAAAGGGTTCGATTATATTGGCAGCCTTTCGTTTGCTTCTCTGTTGGGTTGGCTGGCATTTAATGGATTGGTGATGAGAAAGATCTAAGCACCGTTCTGTTTCTTCTGTGTCTCTCGAAGAGGACACAGAAGTGAGCAAGCACATTTGATTCCACTATTTTATCCGTGTCCTCTGCGAGAGACACGGATAGCACTTAACCACCGAGCACGGTCTCAAACACTTTATGAGTGTTTATCTCGCCAAAGTTTTCCACATGATATTTATAGAAATCGAGTAGATTTTGAAGTAGTGCTTTTCGCTCTACTCTTGTAAATTTCAGTTGATGTGAATTACTAAAATTCGTTTTCAAAATCGCGCCAAAATCTTTGCTTTGTTCTGGATTGATAAAATTTGGATGCATCGGAACGACGTCTGCAAATGTCCCTTCTTTCAAATCAAAGTATGGCGTCTCTTCCGAAAACGCGCCATTTGGTAAAAATCCCAAATACATCGTCAGCGACATCATGAAGGACAAATGATGGTTCGAAACAGACTCTTTTGTATTATCAAGCAACATGAATGATTCCATCAAAAAATCAAAAAACGATTGATTCTCCTCGGCTGTTTTGATAGACTTTTGGCAAACTTCAGCCATGAACAACCCCACCGCCATTTTTTCTATTTGAAAAGGAATCGACTGATAAATATGCGCAGGACGCACTTCTTTGATTCGATTGAGTTTTCCGTCATCTTTGAAATAAGCGACTATTTCCACCAAACTCATCACCTGAAACAAACCTGACCCCACCTTCGATTTTGGATTACGAACGCCACTAATAATAAAACTCAGCAAGCCTTTTTCTTCCGTAAAAATATCAGCGATAATACTCGTTTCGGAGTATTTCATGGTGCGGAATATGATGCCTCGGGTTTTTAGTAGCATGATGCAAATCTAACGTTTTCTTACCATTCCCACCCTTCCAAATCATCCTCTTCAACTTTAGGCTTATATTCCTGCTTCGTCGCCACTCGCAGCTTCTGCCGCTCCAAAATCAACTTCGCCAAACCAACAGCAGGTGGGTCAATTGCTACCGGCGAAAGCGCATGATTGATTTTATGTTCCAACACATCGAGGCGATAAAGTAAGCTGAGCAAATAATCCATTTTATATTGAATCATGTACTCGACTTGCTCGGTAAGCAAAGCCAACAACTCCTCTTCCGATAAGGTATCCTTATTGGTTTCGAGTTCGAAATTTCGAACGATGATGGATGTTTCTTTTTTTGAGAACATAGTAGAGAGGATTCATGAATCCTCTCTACTAATAGAAAGGTGTCACCTTTTCACAAAGATGACACCTTTTATTTTTAACCCAAATAAATCCCGAAGTTAATTCGAGACACGTTTGGGTTCTACTTTACAATTTCATCAAAAGATGTTTCATATCCACTTTGTCCTTAACCAACGCTTCCAACTTATCAATCGAAACCACTTCTTGTTCCATCGAATCTCTTTCACGTAAAGTAACGTTTCCAGTTTCTAAAGTATCGAAATCGACTGTCACGCAATAAGGCGTACCTGTTGCATCTTGGCGACGATAGAGTTTTCCAATCGAACCAGTATCATCGTACATACAATTGAAAGATAACCTCAAGCGATTATAAATCTCTTTTGCTTTTCCGACCAACTCCTCGTTGTTTCGCTTGAGCGGCATGATAGCTACTTTTACGGGTGCCAACGCCGGCGGTAATCTCAACACATCACGCGTACTTCCGTTTTCTAAAGTTTCTTCAACTAAGGCATTACTCATCGTTGCCAAAAACATTCTATCCACTCCAATCGAAGTTTCTAAAACGTAAGGCACATAATTTTCATTTTTGACTGGATCGAAGTATTGTAATTTCTTTCCTGACAACTCTTGATGTTGCGTCAAATCAAAATCAGTACGCGAGTGAATTCCTTCTAATTCTTTAAAACCAAAAGGAAATTTGAACTGTATATCTGCCGCTGCATCTGCGTAATGCGCCAAATTATCATGGTCATGAAAACGCAAATCTTCCTGCGGATGACCGAGCGCCAAATGCCACTTCATACGCGCTTCTTTCCAGTGATCATACCATTCTTGTTGCGTACCTGGTTGGATAAAAAATTGCATTTCCATCTGCTCAAATTCTCTCATTCGGAAGATGAATTGACGAGCAACGATTTCGTTTCTAAATGCTTTTCCAATCTGCGCAATACCGAATGGCAATTTCTGACGCGTCGTTTTTTGTACATTTAAAAAATTGATAAAAATTCCTTGTGCCGTTTCTGGTCGGAGGTATAATTTATCTTCTGAACCTGCAATGTTTCCGAGCTGCGTGTGAAACATCAAGTTAAATTGACGCACATCTGTCCACTCTTTCGAACCACTTACTTCACAAGCAATTTCGTATTCCTCGATTTGTGCTTTCAAATCAACCATGTCACCGTCCGTCATGGCTTTCGCCAAACGAGCTGCGATAGCATCGATTTTTTTCTGACGTTCGATGATTCGACCATTCGTTGTACGGAATTCATTTTCATCAAACGCATCACCAAAACGCTTTTTAGCTTTAGCAACATCTTTGTTGATCTTCCCTTCAATCTTCGCCATGTAATCCTCAATCAACACATCGGCGCGGTATCGTTTGTTCGAACCTTTATTATCTACCAAAGGATCATTGAATGCATCGACGTGACCAGATGCCTTCCAAACTTTCGGATGCATAAAAATCGCGGTGTCAATGCCGACGATATTGTCGTTCATCTGAACCATCGATTTCCACCAAAATTCTTTGATATTATTTTTCAATAAAGAACCATTCGGACCATAATCATAAACCGCTGCCAAGCCATCGTAAATCTCGCTTGATTGATAAATGAATCCGTATTCTTTACAGTGTGAGGTTAGTTTTTTGAATAAATCGTCTGCCATTAGAAATGATGAATTATGAATGAGAAATGATGAACGAATAACAAAATTCAAAAGAAAAAAATTCATCATTTTATAAAAACCTTTCTTACGCAGAAAGGGCGCACAAAGTTGGTGCGCCCTTTCGTCAATTCCAAAAAGTATCCGGAATTTGTTTTATATGAATCCGTCAAACGAAGTGATCGTCTTCCGTAATCCGTCTCGATTATCTGAATAAGCTTTTCAACAAACCACCGCCTACTTTGCTCATAATATCATCTACAGCACTTCCGTCACCGTCAGCATCTAAGAATTTATTAGCCATATCAAAAAGTGGATTTCCTGAACTTCTTCTTTGGTGCGTTTGTCCGTTCAACAAATTCGCTAAACCTCCGATATCAAGGTTTTGTTGCTTCTTTTGTTTTCCTAACATACCCATCAAAACAGGAGCCAACATCGTCATCAAGTTACCTGTTTGACCACCGCCTAAGCCACTCATTTTGCTAATCATATCTACAGCACTGCTTTGGTTATTTCCCAAAAGGTGCTTCAAAATTCCTGCTCCGTTTGCAGCTCGAGGATTGATACTTGCAGTATTTCCACCAATCAAATCTTGTAAATTATCAAGGACACCACCATCGTGATCTTTGTCCAATGCATTCAACAAAGAAGAAGCTCCTTCTTGTGATTTTGTGTTTTTTGCCAACGCACTCATTAGCGTTGAAAGGATACCGTCTGTTGCAGTATTTACTTGTTGTGGGTTTACTCCACCACCTAATTGTTTAGCAATTTGCTGCATTGCTGCTTGTCCCAATTGACCTTTTACTAAGTCCATTAAATCCATATGCGTGATATTGTTTTATGAAAGTTTAAAATTAAAATAGGTTGCAAATGTAAGTGATTCAGGTAATAAATGTCGAATCACCTATTTTATGACCATATATAGAAAGGCATGTCACTCGTTTTTGTTTTCACAAACGTTAAGATGATGATAAAATCTGGTCTTGTTTTTTGAAAAATTCTATTCAATCTTCGCTCGCTGGATACCAAAAGTCTACCACGTCTGCAAAACCTCCCCATCACCCCAACTCATCGGAAACAATTTCCCTTCTCGCCATTCTCCAAAAATCTGAATGGGCGCACCACCACTCAAGGCCAACATTTTCCAACCAGTCAAACCTCTTGCTTCCATCACGATGGCATTACCGGACTCATCTACCAAGTACCATTTCTCTTCTTTAAAAACAGGAATTATTTTTTCAAAAAAAGCAGGAAAAATTGAAGTCCAAGGATTCTTTGCCACTGCTTCCGAGATTGCAGATTTAAACTTTTCAACACTCGAAAAACCATTGATAACAGGCCGTTCAGTTGGAATACTCTCCCTTGCTTTTAAAATTGCTCTTTG
>CALHBQ010000206.1 GCA_937930815.1 uncultured Saprospiraceae bacterium
TTATGATAAACACTTTCTAAAAGTCCAGGACCAAGTGCTTTGTGAACTTCTATAGCTGCACCGTTGACCTGATAAATTAGATCTGTTAAATACGATTTAGTAATTCTCATAGTAGTTGGGTTTTGTTTTGAACCATATAAGTTCATATAAGATTTACAACCTTAATTCTTTGAAAAGGTACTTGTTTTGAGGGAATCTTATATGCCCTTAAATGCCTTATATGGTTCAATGAAATTAAAACTTCGTCCACTTCTTATCACTCTCCGACGACTCCACCACCTTATCAATAAACTGCATGCCTCTCACTCCATCCTCAATTGTCGGAAAATCAAGGTTAATTGCATTCGGCTGCCGTTTGCGTTGAACTGCCAAAACAGTATCTGCAAAGTTTTTATAAATATTGGCGAAAGCCTCTATGAATCCCTCCGGATGACCAGCGGGAATTCGCGTCGCCGCTTGTGCCGCTTTTGATAATTTTCCAACACCAGTTCGTTTGATTTCGATATTTTTATTCAACCTGCGAACGGTCAAAGTATTGGGTTTCATTTGCGACCAATCCAGTCCTCCTTTATCGCCATAGACGCGGAGGCGAATATTATTCTCTTCACCTGTTGCAATTTGAGAAGCGAATAGAATTCCTTTTGCTCCTTTTTCAAACTCTAATAAAACTGCTCCGTCGTCATCTAATTTTCTACCTTTTACGAAGATGTTGAGATCAGCACAAATTCGTTTTATTTTTAAACCCGTAACGTATTCAGCGAGGTTCTCGGCGTGGGTTCCAATGTCGCCCATGCAACCTGCTTTTCCTGATTTGGAAGGATCTGTTCTCCAGCTTGCTTGCTTTTGACCGGACTCTTCGAGGCGCGTTGCGAGCCATCCTTGTGGATACTCCACGACTACTCTTCGAATGTTTCCAAGGTCTCCTTTTGCCACCATTGCCCTTGCTTCTTTGACCATTGGATAACCTGTATAATTATGCGTCAGTGCAAAAACGGTTTTATGCTTTTTGACGAGTTTTTGCAGTTGCTTTGCTTCGTCCAAATTGAAAGTCACTGGCTTATCGCACACCACATGAAAACCCGCTTCTATCGCTGCTTTCGCTGGTTCAAAATGCACATGATTGGGCGTAACGATTGATACGAAATCTATTCTTTCGCCTTTCGGCAAATCCTTTTCCGCTTCAATCATTTCCGCGAAATTATTATACACTCGGTTTGGGTCAAGCCCCAATTCCTTCCCTGATTTTTTAGACTTCTTTGGGTTGCTGCTAAATGCTCCTGCGACCAATTCAATTTTGCCGTCAAGGCGAGCAGCCATTCTGTGTACATCGCCGATGAATGCACCAATGCCTCCGCCGACCATTCCCATTTTTATTTTTTTTGACATAATATGTTTGTGTCGCGGAGCGGTACTCCGCTTCTTTTCAAATTAAAAAATTAAGTAGTCGTTATCTTTTCATTCTTAAATGTAACTAAATATAGAATCGCAACAAGTCCAGCAATTGCAGCCGGAATAATCCATATCATATACCAATCATGCGCTCCATCTGCTAACGCATTTTGATCATAAATATAGCCAGCCAAGCGAAAACCGATTAGCATTCCTACACCATAAGTTGCGAGTGTTATCAACCCTTGAGCAGCACTTTGAATTTTCTCTCCTGCTTTATAATCAGTATAAATTTGACCTGAGACAAAAAAGAAATCATAACAAATCCCATGAAGCAAAATCCCTAAAAACAACATCCATAATCCGCCTTCAGCATCACCAAACGCAAACAAAGCATATCTTGCTACCCAGGCAATCATTCCAATCAATAGTGTTGTTTTTATACCATACTTCTTCAAAAAAATCGGAATTGCTAACATGAAAAGCACCTCTGAAACTTGCCCCCAAGTCATATTGCCTGCGGCATTAGCCATTCCTACATCATTCAAAAAGAGGTTCGCATTTTGATAATAAAACGCAAGTGGGATACAAATCAAAATTGAAGCAATGAAGAACAATAGATAGTTTCTATCTTTTAAAAGAGATAACGCTTCCAAGCCCAAAATATCACTAATCGTAGCTTTTTCGCCTTTTGCTTTTGGAGGTGTATTCGGTAACGTAAAACTGAACAATCCTAATAAAGCGGAAGCTCCTGCAGCCAAGTAGAATGTGTTTTTCAACTCACCTGATTTTTCCCACAAAAGAACATATCCGATTAACATACCAGCTACGATCCATCCAACCGTGCCCCAGAGCCTTACTGGTGCAAATTGTTCTGTTGGATTATCCATCTGACGAAATGAGACTGAATTCACCAAAGCCAAGGTTGGCATAAAGAGAATCATATAGCCAAGAATGTATGGGTAGAAAGTAGAAAAATCTGCAGATTGCGCTGCAAAATACATTAAGCCCGCCCCTGCCAAATGCAATACTCCCAAAATACGCTGAGCCGAGAAAAAGCGATCTGCAATCAAACCGATTATAAAGGGGGCGATAATAGCTCCAATCGCTTGGGTCTCGTATGCTTGTCCGATTTGAGCGCCTTCCGCTCCAAGGTTCTTAGCCAAATAAGTTCCCATTGTTACAAACCATGCTCCCCAGATAAAAAATTCAAGGAACATCATAAATGAAAGTCGGAATTTTACATTCGTAGTCATGATTTTAAAGTGTTTTTTCGTTTTGAAAATTATCCATTCACTGCCTCAAAAAATTCATTCAATTTCTGTCGGTCTAATTTGCCGTTCGTTCTTACGCCGCTGCATAAATCTACTCCAAAAGGTTGCACAAATTCTATGGCCTCCCGAACGTTTGAACTATTCAAACCTCCTGCTAAAAAGAGGGGGATATTTATTGCTTCTCTACTAATGCAGCAGATTTTCACCCTTGGTTTTAGTGTCCCTTTCAAATTGCATTCGTCGCTTTTATCATCAATTCTTTCGTTGCTAAAATCCCTGCTTTTTCATCACCGCCACCTTCGTATTCTACGCCGATGAAACCGTTATACCCTGTTTCTTTCAACATCTTCATCATAGCAAAATAGTCAACTTTGTCTTGCTCTCCTTTTTCATTAAAAGCATAGGATTTTGCCGAAACAGCTTTTGCATAAGGCATTAATTTTTTGGTAGCCTCAACATAATCAGGATACTCTTCCAAACATTCTCCCCAACGCACTCCTTCAGGACGTTTTATGCACCAATTTCCGAAATCAGGTAAGGTTCCAACATTTGCCATATTGACATTTTTCATGACTTTGATCAACCAATCTGGATCAGAAGAAAGATGACCATGATTTTCTACCAAAACATTAATGTTCATGTCTTTTGCATATTCACCAATCCGTCGCAAACTATCTGATGATGCAGCCATTTGTTCTTCTTTTGAACCTTCGCCAAACAGATTTAAACGAATCGAATGACCTCCCAATTCTTTGATCGAATCAACCCATTTCTTATGATTTTCAACACCTTCCAATCTTTTC
>CALHBQ010000207.1 GCA_937930815.1 uncultured Saprospiraceae bacterium
ATGAAGAAGTCAAAAGGATGGGCTGGTTTTTTGAAAGATAATCCTGATAAGATTTGGAAGCCGTAAAACAGTTGGCAGTTGACAAAACTAATTTAATAGCATCAACATTACAACTGCTCAAATTGGGAAATTCAAACTGACACTCGACGGTACGCTATGCCTCATCAAAAGTAGCTTTCACCTTTGACGCCAAATTCATCAAAGCCACTGGTTTCATATCAACTTTTGGGCTCAAAATTGACATCTGAATTTCTTCTTTGAAAGGAACTAAATGGATGTGTGCATGCGGCACTTCTGTTCCGATGACTAAGACCCCTACCCTTTTGCATTCGATGTTTGCTTCCAATGCTTTAGCTACTTTTTTGGCAAAAAGATTAAGGCCGGTATAAGTCTCATCATCGAGGTCGAAGATATAATCCACTTCTTTTTTAGGAATACAAAGTGTGTGGCCTTTGGCGAGTGGACGAATATCCAAAAAGGCTAAGAAATCATCTGTCTCTGCGATTTTGTAGCATGGAATTTCGCCTTTGATAATTTTAGTAAAAATACTTGCCATGATGGAGCGGGTATAAAAAAACTCAAATCCAATATTAGATTGAATTTGAGTTTTTTGTGATAAAATAAAATTTCTTAAAGTGTAATATCCAATATCTCAAATTTGATAGTACCTCCAGGAGTGACCACAACTGCAATATCACCTTTTTCTTTTCCAAGAATTCCTTTTCCCATTGGGGAACTGATAGATATTTTTTTAGCTTTCAAATCAGCTTCTGATTCTGAGACTAATTGATAAGTTGCTTCTCTTTTATTCGCAACGTTTCTGATAGTTACTTTGGTTAAAATCGAGCATTTGGAAGTATCGATATTGTCCTCATCAATCATACGCGCATTGGCCAATATCTTTTCCAATTCGTTGATTTTCAACTCCAACATGCCTTGTGCATCCTTGGCTGCGTCGTACTCTGCGTTTTCAGACAAATCTCCTTGCGCTCTTGCTTCTGCAATATCTTGAGCCGCTTTTTTACGACCATCCGATTTCAATTCTTCCAATTCGTTTTTAATACGATTGTATCCGTCCTTTGTCAAATAGTTATACTTTGACATAATCCTATATGTTTTTATTTGAAAATCCTACACCATTTCTAAAATAAAAAAGCAGGTGAGTAGCATAAATAAACGAGAACGTTTTCAGCATTGTGAAAACGTTCTCGAATAGTTGTTGAACCAAAATTAAGAATTTTACCCCACTTTCGGAAGTTTTATCCTTTTTTTTAAAATTCTTTAAAATTATAGGTTTAATCGTACACCAATATTGTGGGTACCATCAAACAATTTTGTTACTCTATAAGCATAATCAATTGCTAGCTTTGAAGTCCCTTTTTTACTCATTGGAACCTGTACCGTAACGCCACCTGATGGACCAGTATATAATGGAGCTTCATCAATAGCTTCATTTGAACCAGTCCCGATTTCGTATTTGTACGCACCTCTTAGCATGAACATATCATTCAAAGCGAACTCAACACCTGCACCAATTTGGTCACGAGAGAATGAGTTTGCAGTGAAGTTACCCGCTAACGTAACTCTTGTTCCTTTAGATGATTTTTTTGTTTCGGTTGCATCGTCGCCAACTGCAACGTTGCCACCTTGACCAAAAAGCAAATCGTAAGAAAGACCAATATTCAATGCAGAAGGCAATTCGAAATCTTGACTACGTGTGTAGTAAGTCAAATCATATTCTCCTTCACTGTTTGGAGCAGGTCGCGTTGCAGCAATTCCCTCCCCTCTAAAAGTCATCGGCGTACCAACATTTCTCAAAGAGATACCAAATTTGATTTCGTCATTTTCACCAGAAACATATTGTACTCCAGCATCAATCGCAAAACCATACGCAGCAACGTTTGAAGTCGTTTCTAAAACACCACGACCTGTGATACCTACAGAAACTTTATTTTCAAAAAGGTGTGCATAAGACAGGCCGATGTTTGACCAACTTGGAGAGAAGGTACCACCAGTTCCCGCAGGCTGATCACCCGTAGTCGTTGGAATATCTCCAAAATCTACAGTCATTACACTCACTCCAAAAGCACCACCTTTGGTACGTTGAGCGACACCAAAAGAATTGAAATTGATATCTGTTCCAACCAAATAGCGGGTGTTACCAATCGCTAATTCAGTCTTATGGATTCTTGTCAAACCAGCAGGGTTCAGACGAAGCGCCTCTACACCACTTACAAAAGAAGTATTCATGGTGTGGAAACCTGCACTCCTTGCCCAAGGGTTCATCAAAAGCTCATAAGCTCCTGCTTCTCCCTGACGGTCTGGGTTTCCTGCAAAAACAACACTCACACAAAGGAGCATCATGATTGTACTAAACAGGTTTTTCATATTGAAATTTATTTTTTATTATAAAATTCATGAGGAACAAGCAACTAAATGCTCGTCCTCATGATTTTTGTTTTATTAAAATTATAAACCAGATGGGTCGTATTGTCTTGCAATACCAAACCACTTCATTACACGCTCACCTTCTGGTGCATCTACGTGAATCAAGTAAACTCCAGAAGCAACAGGAATTCCTTTGTTGTTTCTCAAATCCCATTCTAAATCAGGATTCTTTTGAGTTTCCTTAAGGGCACGGTTGCTTCCTTCAGGAATCAAACCAGATTCATCTCTATTGTACTGTCTGATAAATTTACCATCCAAAGTGTAGATGGTTACCAAACACTTATATGGTAGATTCGTCATTTTCACAGTTGTCGCAAACTGAGAAGTTTCGTAAGGTGAAAATCCGTAGTATGGATTTGGTACAATATTGATATTATCCAAAGCGCTTTCTACTTCCTCTGTACCATCAACTGTTCTTGATTCCTTACCTGAAATACTAAATTGGTAAGTAGGATAACTAGTCGCGTTATCTTCAAATCCTTCTTGTACTTCGAATGGATCATCTACTCTTAATTTAACAATCAAGTCGTTTGGAATCAATCCTTCTGCGTAACTAGTGAAGCTTGCATCTGGTAAAAGCATTGGGTAACCTGCCCAAGTCACATCCCCAAAAGCACGTGCTTTGAACAATGGGTTCACTCCTGCTTTCAATTGATTGCTCAACTCAACACAACCATCGTATGGTTGCTTAGTAACATAAATGAAGTGGTGTCCACCTGTGATTGCAATCCATACCGCATCTGGTGTTTGGATATCATTTGGTACACCCAACAACCCACCTTGAGAAGATGGATTCCACATCATATCTGCACCAGTTGGCGCGTTATCCTGAAAAATACCTGTTCCACAAGCATTCAAGAAATCATCGAAGAATGGCTCATCACATCTATAGATTGAAGCCTCCCCAAAGAAGATATTTAATCGCTCTCCAGTTTCTACATCAACTGCATAACCTGGGAACCAACCCATACCTTCCTGATCTTCACCATCTGCATCTTTTGCTCCATCAGGATCTGGTAGTCCGTCACCATCAGCATCTTCTTTTCCAACAGAAGGCGCACCTCTCAAGTCAAAGTGGTTACGATTTCCTTCTGGAGTAAATCCAAATTGAGTGACCTGTGGAGAAGCTGATTCAACAATGATACAACGGCTCCATTTAGATTTATCTTTGGTGAAAACAATATCAACATTATTCAAATCAGTTAAAGACATTTGTTGTCTAACCAATCCACCTTGTTGAGTCCAAGCTGGTGTAATAAATGGAATTGTTCTATCACTTACTCTGTAGTCATTTAAGAAGTAAGGTGTAAAAATCCCAGTACCTAAACTTGACAATGTTTGATCTGGATCCCATCTTGCATCTGGCTCATTCGGGCCATTCAATACATAGTTGAACCAATCTGGTGGAGCAGCTACCCCTTGTGGAGAAAATCCATCTGGGATACCAGTAAACCAACTGTTTCCAAGTGGGTCTAAGTACTCTTCTTCGTAACCAACTGCCCCATTATCTTTGTCACCTTCTTCATCTCTATTATTACCCGGTAGCAAGCCGTCCTTCATTGCAATAGAGAAGCCGAATTTAGGGATGATTTGTTCATTCAAACCTTCGATACCTCTATCTGAAGTAATCACCTCACTTGGGTTATTTAAGTTAACTAACTCCCAAGTCACACCTGGCTTATCCAATGAATTGTTACCAAGATTATCATCAACCAAAGTCAATTCAAAATCTCCGTCAACTACGTCTAATGGATTGAAAATAGTAACATCAAATGGTCCTCTTCCTTCTTTGTATGTAATTCTACCATCAAATTCTCCATCAAGTTCAAGCATTGCCTCTCTTGATTCATTGGTAACATCTACGAAGTTTGATCCTACTCCAACACCATCCATTCTTGTAATCTGTACGCCTTCACCGTATTCGGCAGACAATACTTCATATACCTGTGGGCGTGGAATTACAGTATAAGTTTCAATATTACGACGACCTTCTAAATATGGCACATTTTGTCCACGGTTACCTACAGTTGCAAATGGGTCAAATCTCTTATACTCGTTGTGTGCATAAGCGATAGCCATATAGAAATACTTCTTATGATTGATCAACCTCGTATCGGTTGACTCTGTAAAGAAATCTTCTGTCAATTTAAAGGTATGACGAATTCCACCATTTGGACTCGGTACTTCTACTTTTTCAACAGGAACCCAAATATCATCCTGGTCTGGATTTGGATTATCTTCTGATTCCCAGTTGTAAATCAAACCAATTTCATTATCAACATCAGATTGATAAACTAAGGTTGCTTTAGTTGGGTCATTCAAGTCTGTTACAGATACACTACCATTAACTAACTGGTAAACTTTGTATCCTTCAAAACGATAAGTTTTTGCTTCATCAGAAACACCGTCTGGTGCTTTCAAATCAACTTCTTCGTATTTTTCGAATGCGTTATTTGAAGTTTCGTCATCATTGGTCAAAATACCAACGATTTCACGATCCAATTCTAACCAATCTACGTCTGGTGCATCTGGTCCGTCTGTAATATCGAAACAGTTGTTGAATAATGCTTGCGCAATATCATCGGCACTCTGTAACTCTACAATAGAAGGACATGGATATTCTTGCTCTGGTAACCATACTACCCCAACAATCAACTCATTTACATCACCTGGCTTCAATTTGAAAGGTCCAGTTGCTTGCAAAGTACGTCTATCACCTTCACCCAAGCCAGCAGTACACATTGACCAATCTGACACATCATTAGGAGCTCCTGTAAATGCAAAATCAATATCAACTCCACCTGTTTGGTATCCACTTCCACCAAATTGGTAAGAAGATCCATCACGCCAGCGACCAGTAATATAGTTATAGTACTCATCAGCCGTCTGAGGGTCAGTTGTACCACCTGGCCATGTACCAACAGTTGGATTATTGTAATATGTAAAAGAAGACATTCCTAACTCGATAGTCTCGAAGATAGTATCGAGTGTTAAACTGTCAACAAGGACGTTTCCTGCAGAGTCTCTTAGTGGATTAGGGCCTTCTCCTTTAGGACCACGGAAGTAATCAATACCTAAAATTGGAACATTTGCACCATAAGTATTGACACCACCAGGACAGGTCGATCCTGTCTGTCCATCTACCGCATCTTGATTGTAAACAATCATCAATGAACGTGTGGTATCACAACCAATATAATCATCTGTGTAACAACCCAAATCTGGATCTGCCCACATCGCGAAATAACAATCACGAATATCCTCTACCGCACGGTTAATCAATTTATAACGTTGGAAGGTCATATTATTGATGGCATCATTGGTAGCATATGCAAACGTCTGAACTTGAATTTCCATTTGAATTGGATCTGCAAGCGATTCAGTGTGTACACCACCTGCATCATTATAAACCCAGAAAATCATTTCATCTGGAAATTGTGGGTCAATTCCTTCTACTGAATAATCGGTACAACCGATAATTTCAATAACTGGAAAATCACCATCTAATGGATCATAAATACCATTAAGCGGCTCTGCATCGAAGTAACCAGCCAAACCTTGACCAGTAGAAGGTAATTCAAAATTATAAACATCCAAAAAGTATGGATTACCTTTTGCAGGCCAACCTTTTACACCTGCTGGAATCATATCATCAGTGTAAGTGATTTCTCCTTTTTCAGCTCTTGCAATCAAGGCTAAATGCTCTTCAATTTCAGAAGCTAATACTTTGAAAAATCTATCCCAATTGGCACAAGTCACTTTGTCTGTTGTACCAGTGAATTGATTCAATGGTCCAGGATAAAAATCCGTTTGACCAGAACCAGAACCGTACGCTTTTGCAGCCAATTTTAAACTACCACCTGGATCAATACCTCCAATCCAAACAGCTCCTGCAAAAAGTGAAGAAACCTCAGGTTGCCCTGGTGGTACTTTTGGTACGATGTATCGACCATCATCTGTATCCCACCATACGTCACCCCCATTCAAAAGACGAGCACGTACGTTGTTGATGTCTTGATCAATTTGTTTTGTTGCTGCTGCGCAATCACCGCCTCTAAATTGGACGGTTCTTCTTGTATCGGCTTTTTTATTGCCGGGACCAACGTGGGCGAATGCAACTTGCACCATACCCAAACTTAATAGTCCAAAAAGAAATAGTCTAATCTTATTCATAACGACCATTTATTTTGTTTTAATAATTATTTTTAATGTTCAAATATTGAAATATTTTCTTTCTCTATGAAACCAGTTTTTTTCAAAAATCAGGTTTCATAAAGAAGTCTCGAAAGCATATTCAAGACTTCTCTATGAAAGAAAATTAGAATCCGAAGGATAAACCTAAGAAGATTCTTCTTGGTTGACTATAGTAATCAGGATTCAACAATCTCCACTGATAAGAAGCGAAGAAATTATCCAGATTTCTATTAGAAGCGTTCAAACTATTGATAACAGATGCTCCTCTTGATGACTGTAAAAATCCATCATTTTCAGGAGATGCAGTTGCTCTATATAAGTTTCTCCAGTTGAGTTTGTTCAACAAGTTAGAAACCCTCAAGTAAGCATTTACATTAATACCTTTAGGTCCTCCAATCTTGAAATCTTTATCAACTCTTAAATTCAACGTTGTATTCCATGGAAGACGTGCACCATTGATAGCGCCAATCGTACCATCACCATCAAACTCAGCAGGTACTGATTTTGCCGTAAACGGACGACCAGAAACCATTACCGCTTGTAAATTCAAACCAGTATTTGCAAAAATATCTACACCTGAAATAGATGGTCCAGTATATTTTTTGCCTGACTGATATCTGTAATCAAGAGAAGCGTTCAATCTGTGACGCTCATCAAAACTCAATGGGAACAACGTTCTCAAGTTTTCTCTTGAAGATAATCCTGAACTTGAGTTAGGATCAGAACCTGTACCATCTGCAAATTGCAAAGTATATCCAATCAAACCTGATACATTACCTGTTCTTCTCAAATCATATTGGAAAGTAAATCCTTTTACTGTACCAAAATCTTGATTATCATAAGTTTCGTAAGAGTTCAATATATTCACAAACTGGAAAGTTCTACGTTGAATCAAATTACGCATCTCTTTGTAATAAGCTGCTACTTTCAATGCAGACGAGTTGGTCAATTTTTGTTGGAATCCAACCTCATAATCAATCGTTTTTTCAGGAAGTAGATTTGCGTTATTCTTAGGAGCATTTCTTCTTCCATTTTCAAAATTCTCAGCGAAGTAGAAGTAATCTTTTGCAGTAACGATATTGTTTGATGCTGGTCTTTGTACCAAGATATCGTAGTGCGCAAAGAAGTTTGCATCATCCGAAATCGGGAAAGAGAATGCCAAACGTGGCATAAAGTTTACCTGAACTTCGTAATCTTTGAAAGATGCATCTAAATTAAATTCTTCAGTTTTGATGTAACTTGTATTCGTACGAGCGTTGACATCTTTTACTTTAGGAAATACCAAACTTCCACTATCAAAAATCAAACTTCCACTGTTAACAGGTGTTCCATTTGCTCTATACCATTGGTCACCATCACGGTATGCTTTAATCTCAGTACCATCATCAGATGAAACATATACTTTAAAGTCCTCACCGATATTACCTGGACGTTCGCCCGCTGCAAACTCAGGATTGTTATGAAAATCCGCTGCTCCAATAATTTCGTATAGAGAGTACGGATCTTTCAACACTTTCGTATTAGCATCAAAACGGTCAACACGCAATCCTAAACGGAAGATGATATCCTTGAAAGTAAACTTATCTTGGATGTAAGCTGAAGTATAAATCGGTCGGTTTGGCGCATTAGGGAAAGTACGAATACCGTCCTCATCACGTGCCGTAAAGAAATCTTCAAACGTACCGTCAAATTTATTTCCAGTATAATCGTATCCGTAGTAATTCAAGTAATCTCTATCTGTCAACTCTTGGGCACTGAACAATCCAAGGCTCATTTGCTCAGGTGTCAATTCATGAACATTTACATATTCACCAATTCCTTGACCTGTCAATTCTCTTACTTTTCTGTAGAAACGGTTACCACTAAATGCGTCTGTATCTAATAAAGTATCGTAAAGATCTACATCAATTGAATCATTTACACCTACAGGTAATCTCGTTTGACCAATAACATTAGAAGTATCAACACCCAAAATGTGACGATTGACTTGCTGATCAGCAACTTGCCACAATTCAAATGGATCTACATCAAATTGTCTTTGGATACGCTCCTCGTACATCAAACCAAACTGGAAATTATGAACACCAGACTTAGAAGAACCACCTGGTTTGAAATCAAAGTTACCTGTTAAGTTAAGTGTTCTTGTATCTTCTTCTTGCTTACGGAACAGGTCATAAACCCAACCTACATTTCTGTGATACTCATAACTTCTATCAAATTGATTTGATACTTGACCATTTCTTGCAATGATATCCAAGTCATCTGTCAAATCTGAGTTATTGTTATAAGCTGCTAAGATTGGATTAACTGAACCAGGCGTATAACCTAAGAAAGTAGGTGTATAATCTGATTGAGTTGCTACCAAACCGTTTTGTGTATTTTCAAAATCGAAAGATGGTCTCCATTCGTAATCCCATCTACCGATGTAACCGTAATCAAACAAACGATCTTCGTGTCTAACATCTTCTCTATTCTCATAGTTACGCTCAAATCCTAACTGAACGATATATGAGAAATTTTGAATAGGAGAACTTGCTGCTTTTTCTTCATCAGAAGTACCAGAAGTTTGTTTTCCTAATCTGTGACGGAAACGGAAGTTACCACGGTAATCAGTATCTGTCTGATAAGGATTGTTGTGACTATTGAAAACTCTCCAATCATCTCTTGCACCACCTGGGGTGAAACGATTTTTATTTTCAACATAAGAACCTGTTAAGGTTACGTCAATCGCATCACTCAATCTTGCATCTAATTTAGCAGTTAAGTTTACGATATTTCTATTTTCGAAAGGCTTGGCATCTAATGCTTGTACATCATCTGGACCAACCAATTCTTCAGCAGATACTACTCGTCCACTTTCTCCAAGACTAATTACTGGATTCGCTTCTAATTCAGCCAATTTTTCATCTGTCACTCTGTAAACAGGGATACCTGGAGGGTCATCATCGTATCTATAGGTATAACGACCAGAAACACGGAAACCTAATATTGATCGAGCAACCGTCCCATCTTCATTTTTCTTAGTAAGGATTGGTCCACTCAAACTCGCTCCAATCAAACTGTTACGATATGGATCCAAAAACTCAGAAGTTTCTGCCTCAACCGAACCAGAGAATTTCTTTGAAGGACCTTTTGTTGTAATGTTAATCAAACCACCCGTTACGTCACCGTATTGTGCTTCGATACCACCCGTTACAATTTGAATTTGCTCAATCTCAGATTCAGCAATCAAACCACCCTGAACACGAATACCATCTACCATATAAAAGGTAGAAGCACTTCTCGAACCTTTCATATAAAGGTCGTCTCCCTCATCACCAGAAGAAACTCCAGCAACATTCGCTGCAATAGCTCCGATATTACGAGTTGGTAGCTTTTTCAATTGTTCAGCGGTCAATGTTCCACCAGAAGTGGTTTTATCTTGCTCCACCAAAGGAACTTTATACGCTGTAACAATAACTTTTTCCAAATCAATTCCACCGCCAGTACTCAGCTTAACATCTGCCTTGTTAGCTTGACCACCATATACGACGATACCTGTTTGCCTTGCAGCTTGATACCCAATATAGGAAACTTCGACATCATAAGTTCCAGGGTCTATGTTAGGAAAATTGTAGAAACCATCAAGGTCAGTGTCGGTTCCAGTCACCAATGACCCGTCTTTGGAAAGTGAAACTGTACCAAAGGCAATTGGCTCCCCAGTCTCTTCGTCAGTTACTTTACCAGTCAGTGAGGTTTGAGCCACCATAACGGTAGAAACCAAACATAGAATCGTAAGTAAGAGTAAATTACGTACCATAAATCCAGTTTTTATTTAGTTAATTTTATTTAAAATGGTTCTTCGAAAGAAAGCTTGTGAAAGCGGTATTTCGAATTGAAATTTAATGTGTATTGTAAATCGCGCAATAATACTGAAATTACCTTGTGTCAAGAAATTTAAAATTTACCATGTCTATGCCCTGACACCTTTTTTTTATCCACTTTTTTAGAATTATCAAAAGAGCGATTTTATTTGTTTTCAAATTTATTTTAAAAACTTCCCTTTATTAGGCCATCTTTCTTTCAAAAGTCAGATTCTTACTTTTCTATATTCAATTTAAAAAGTCTTTACAAATTGCTTAATACTTAGGAAAAACTGATTTAAAAGTCAGTTTTCTAAACCTTTATTTCAACATCAACAAACTCGTTATTATGTATTCAAGATGTCAGGCATTTACCAAAAACGAATTTCTAAAAAATCATCTTCGATTATTTTGGCCAGTTCTTTTAATTTTTGCTGCCCTAATTGTGAGTTGCCAACAAGAGACCCAAAAAGCAGTTGACACCACCAGTGCTGAAATTTACATTAGATATTTAGCGGACAAAAAAGAGTTGTCAGCAGAAGCGACGCTCTTTATGAAAGGAGACAGTGGGAATACAATTCTAAACTTCGATAACGTAACTTTTGCCAACCACCCGATGAAAGGAAAAAGTTTGAATACTAACCACACCCGTTACCGAATCGATCTTGAAAAGCATACATTAGCACCTAAATATGAGATTCGATTTTGGAATAAGGAGCAAAAGCCAAAAAGTATCGCTCTGAATTTGTCAAAAGTTGATTCTTTTTCTTTTTCAAAAATTATTAAAAAAGGAGAAGGAGCAAGTTTAAACATAGCAGGTAATTCAATTTCGAAAAACGAAAAAATTAGTTTCATTTTTACAAACGAAAAAAACGAAACTGCTGAATTGAAATTAGGTAATATTTCGATTGATAAACCAATTTCTCTCAACAAGGAGCAATTATCGATGTTACCTGTTGGAAACAATGAAGCTTACTTAATT
>CALHBQ010000208.1 GCA_937930815.1 uncultured Saprospiraceae bacterium
TTTGTCTGGAGTGTCGTAAACTCGGCGTGGTTCTTTGCCCATGTCCTTACCCATGATTACATCAATGGATTTTTGAGGGCCGCTTTTTGCGAGTTCGCCAGCAGTGGAATATTGTTTATTCATTTCCAAAAGTGCCGTTACGACATCACCATTTGAGAAAGCCATTTTTTCCGCTTCTTTGGCGAAGTGGCCTACTCCTGTTGCTTGTTGTGACCAAAGAAATTCACTCGTACCTTCAGTTGCAGTTGGTACCAAAGACGCTTCATCTGCATCAATATAAAATAGATTTGGAACGGTTCCTTTTTCTTGTTTTCGAACGCTGACTTGTTGCCTTGCCAACAGCGTTGCGATTTCAGAAGTCGAATCTTCCATGTCTCCTGAAATGATGGCTTGCTCTGGACAAACATTCACACAAGCTGGTTCGAGACCAACATCGACACGGTGAGCGCAGTAATTACATTTTGCTGCGGTACTTGTTTCTGGATCAATATATAAGGCATCGTACGGACATGCTTGCATACATGATTTGCAACCGATGCATCGGTCTTTATCGAAATCGACTATGCCGTCTGGGCGAAAGTAAAGAGACTCAGTTGGACAGATCTCAACACACGGAGCATCGGTGCAATGATTGCATCGCATGACTGAAAACAGCCTTCGAGTGTTTGGAAATTCACCTTTTTCTACTTGCTTGACCCAAGTTCGGTTGACACCGACTGGAGTATCGTGTTCTGATTTGCAAGCAGTGGTACAGGCGTGGCAGCCGATACACTTTCTGTTGTCGATTACGAATCCGTATTTCATTTATCGTTGGTTTTTACGTAACGCGGATTGGTAATCCACGAATGACGCATTTGCATTTTACGTGACGTGAAGCGGTGCTCCGCGATGCCGCTTGTGCATATTTCTTTGTTATTGACTTTTCAACTTTTGATTTCTTTGAAATCATCACGGAATGCCATTCCACGTTACGTTATTTCAACGTTGATGGACAAACAAAATCTGTTACTGGCACCAATGTACTAATTGTATCAAATTTGTCTTGAACATTTATCAATTTTGAAAAACCTCTTGATTTCAAAATTGAAGCTGCAACTGTTGAGCGGTAACCGCTTCGGCAGTGCATGTAATATTCCGTGTCCTTATTTATTTCGTGCATCGTTTGGTTGATAAAATCGAGCGGTAGGTTTTGTGAATTTTCAACGTGGTCTGCACTAAATTCAGTTGGTTTTCTTACATCCAAAACCGCCGTTTTATCGTTATACTTTTCGGCGAAAGCCGCTGCATCGATTGTCTCAATTGAATCTACTTCTCTACCATCTTTTTTCCATGCATCGAATCCTCCTTTCAAATAACCGATTGAATTATCGCAGCCGATTCTTGCCAAACGTTTGACCGTTTCTTCTTCTCTTCCCTGTGGAGCAATGATTAAAATTGGGTGTTTCAAATCGGGAATCAAGGCACCAACCCATGGCGCAAAACTTCCATCCAAACCAATGAAAATACTATTTGGAACAAAGCCTTTTACAAAATCTGCTTTATCACGAACATCCATAATTAAGGCCTCGGTTGCATTGGCGGCAGCTTCAAATTCTCTTGGAGACATCGCTTTTGCTCCGCGTTCCATTACCACGTCGATGCTTTCGTATCCTTTTTTATTGAGTTGTGCATTTGCTGAAAAGTAACTTGGTGGCGGCAGCAAACCGTCCGTGACTTCTTTGATAAATTCGTCACGCGTCATATCTGCACGGAGCGCGTAATTGTTCTTTTTTTGGTTTCCCAAAAGGTCGAATGTTTCGCTGCTCATATTTTTACCACAGGCAGAACCTGCGCCGTGTGCTGGGTAAACCGTCACATCGTCTGGCAAGGTCATGATTTTGTTGCGTAAGCTGTCAAATAGCCAACCTGCCAAATCCTCTTGCGTCAAACCAGTATTGGCTTGCGCCAAATCAGGGCGACCAACATCTCCTATAAATAGTGTATCACCTGTAAAAAGAGAATGCTCTTTTCCATTTTCATCAATTAAAAGGTAACAAGTACTTTCGGGCGTGTGTCCGGGTGTATGCAAGACCTTTATTTTTACTTTTCCAATTTGAAACTCCTCGCCATCAGTAGCAGTGTGCTTCACATATTCGGTATCGGCTTTGGGGCCGTAAACGATTTTTGCACCCGTTTTTTTAGCCAAATCCAAATGACCACTAACGAAGTCGGCATGGAAATGCGTTTCGAAAATGTATTTGATTTTCGAGTTATCCTTCTCTGCTCTTTCTAAATATGGCTTGCTTTCGCGAAGTGGATCGATGATGGCAGCTTCGCCGTTGCTTTCAATATAATATGCTCCTTGAGCAAGGCAACCAGTATAAATTTGTTCTATTGTCATTATCTGTAATTTTTATACAAAGATAAATCTATTGAATATTATTGAGTGTGATCGGAATCACATTAGAGAAATTTGTGCTTGTTTTATCGGTGGGACGGGGCTTCTAAAATTAAAGAAGTCGTAATTTAAAAATTATTTTCTAAATAGATAAAACCCGTGCCACCGACCGATCGCGCTGAGTATTATCCTAAATAATGTATTTGATTTCGTCCTAACTTCACGACTTCCATTTTTTCTAACTTTTTTAAAAGTCGAGAAACAGCCTCTCGTGAAACGTTAAGGTCATCTGCAATCTGTTTATGCGTTCGATTAATTACCTTTTCACCCAATGATTCTGAAAGTTTTTTTAAATAACTTTCCATTCTTTCACCCAGACCTTTAAAGGCAATATTATCAATCACTTTTACTAATTCCAGCATTCTGGAATCATAAGATTTCATTACGAAATTTTTCCAATTCGGATACTTCGTCATCCATTCGTCCACATGCTGAATCGGGATGCCAATAATCGTGGT
>CALHBQ010000209.1 GCA_937930815.1 uncultured Saprospiraceae bacterium
AAGCACTTACCTTTTAGATTATCTATTATTTACCATAACCTTAATCGTTGGAACATTCGATACGATGACCCGAATGTAGAGGAAGCAGTAATCATTATTGGCGATAATACTTCTAATAATGATGGTATTCCATTTTTGGATAACCTCGCTCGTCATTTTATTTTCAATGGAGAATTTCTTTTTGGTAAAAAAGAAAACTTCAGATTGAGAATGGGTTACAATCACTTCAAACATCGCGAATCTCGTATCAATAACCTTCGAAGTTTCTCAGGTTTTACTTTTGGAATTGGTTTCAAAGTCAATCGTTTTAGAGTGGATTATGGTCGCGGTCTATGGCATTTGGCAGGAGGTATGCATCACTTTTCTATCTCTACTAATTTGAAGGAGTTTACGAAGAATTAAGATATGCTGCGATACGAGTAAGGGCAATTCATGAATTGCCCTTACTCGTATCGTCGCCTACCAATTAAAACAAAAAAAAGCGAAAGAGTCGAAACTCTTCCGCTTTAAAACGAGATTTTTGTCTGTGTGTACTAAAATTATTTTTTGCCGTTCATAACAGCTTTAGGGCTTTTTTTTGCCTGTACAACATTTCTTCCGATACTGTTGTAGTAGAATCCGTGTTTTTCCATGGTCTTAGAATCGTAAAGATTACGACCATCGAATACAACAGGAGCGCCCATTAATTCTTTCATTACTTTGTAGCTTGGCGTTCTGAAAACGCTCCACTCTGTAACGATAGCCAATGCATCAGCACCGATTACCGCTTCATATTGTTCTGAGACGAAAGTTACTCTATCACCGAACATTTCCTTCACATTGTCCATTGCTTCTGGATCATAAGCTTTCACTTTTGCTCCTTGGCTCAACAAGTCTTCGATAATATATAATGCTGGTGCCTCACGGATATCGTCTGTGTTAGGTTTGAAAGCCAATCCCCACATACCGATAGTTTTACCCTTAAGGTTTCCACCAAAGTATTCCGTAATTTTTTCAGAAAGAACGTGTTTTTGAATGCCGTTCACATTCATAACTGAATTCAAAATTTTGAAATCATATCCATTTTCCTCAGCAGTTTTGGCCAATGCTTGCACATCTTTAGGGAAACAACTTCCACCATAACCAACACCAGGGAAAAGGAATCTTTTTCCAATACGGCCATCACTACCCATACCGATTCTTACTTTATCGACGTCCGCTCCTACCTTTTCACAAAGGTTTGCGATTTCGTTCATGTAAGAAATTCTGGTTGCCAAGTAAGAGTTTGCTGCATATTTAGTCATTTCAGCAGAACGCTCATCCATATAGATGATTGGATTTCCTTGACGTACAAATGGCTCGTATAGACGGTGCATTACTTCTTTTGCTTTTTCAGAATCTGTACCGATAACGACACGGTCAGGCTTCATGAAATCATCAACAGCAACACCTTCTCTTAAAAATTCAGGATTAGATACAACATCAAAAAGAGATGTATCAAGATTCTTTGCTAATGCAGCATGTACTCTTTCAGAAGTTCCTACAGGAACGGTACTCTTGTCAACGATTACTTTGTAATCAGTGATGATTTTTGAAAGATCATTTGCAACACCTAAGATGTATTTTAAATCAGCTGACCCATCTTCTCCAGGAGGTGTCGGTAATGCTAAGAAAATAATCTCTGCATCCTTGATACCTTCCTTAAGATTGGTCGTGAAGTGAAGTCTTCCTTGGCGAGTGTTTCTTTCAAATAAAGTTTCGAGTCCAGGCTCGTAGATTGGAACTTCACCGTTGCGCATTTTCTTGACTTTATTCTCGTCAATATCAACGCAGATAACGTTATTTCCAGTTTCGGCAAAACAGGTACCAGAGACAAGTCCAACGTAACCCGTACCTACGACAGCAATATTCATTTTTTAGATCGTTTAAGTTTATGAAAATTATAAATGCAAAAATATGATTAATACCAATAAGTTATATACCCTATAATATGGAATTTACACTACGAAATAATCGTAACATGTGTTACCTTTCGTTTTTTTGGCCGATGTTTTGGCTGTACTATAGTGTCTCGATTTTTTCTAAAACGAGTCAGTTGAGGTGCTAAATTCTTTATTTATCAAAACCGTCATAATTCTTCATAAAAAATACAACGGTCTTTTTTCGTAAATAAAGGTCAATAGGGTGCAAAAAAAAATTCCTGTACAATTGAATAACAGAAATCATTTTGTGTAGCAACTCTTAGAAATAAAGAAGGGGAATCGATTTTTCGGTACACAAATATATAATTTTTTTTAGAATAAATCTTTATCACTTTTGTGGAATACACTTAAAGTTCGGATTCGAGATATCTTCTATTCATTTCCTGTTCAGTTGATTATCCTTCATCTTAGAAGTAACATTATACTTCTACTGTTGTGGATATTTCTGGCCTTACTAATGACTGGAAACTTCGCAAGAAGTTTCGGATTTCGACACTTATTTTTGAATCCTGAATACTTGGGTGATGTTAATGCCATTAGTTATTTCCTTACGGGTTTGGCTTTTGGTGGATTGTTTATGAGTTGGAATTTGACGACCTACCTATTATCTACTCACCACTTTCCTTTTTTAGCGACTTTAAAACGACCGTTTACTAAGTTCTGTTTAAATAATGCAGTCATTCCAATTGTTTTCTTTTTCCTCTATTTGTGGTACGCCTGCTTCTCTCAACTTTATTACGAATTCAATGAAGGACTTTCAGTTGTTTTAAACCTTTTGTCCTTCGTTTTTGGAACAGTTTGTACCCTCGTTTTCTTTGCGATTTATCTCACCTTTACCAATAAAGATATCTCATTTTATAGGAAGAGAATGGGTAAGGAAATGCCGCCCAATAGGTTAAATCAAATGACTCCGGGGCGGAGGGGAATGGATATGGAAAGGGTCAAAAGCGACGAAAACAGATGGCGAGTGGACACTTATCTGAGCGAACAACTCAGACCGCGCATGGTAAGAAGTGTTGCGCATTATGAAACAAAATTTCTCCTCAGAATTTTCAAACAAAATCACCTCAATGCCTTTTACGTCCAATTGGGAACGCTGATATTATTGATGGGATTGGGTTATTTGATGGATTATAAAATATTTAGAATTCCTGCGGGAGCGAGTATGTTTGTGCTTTCGAGTATTGCCTTCGCTGTAATAGGAGCTATTAACTATTGGCTGCACCGATGGCGGGTTACGATGTTGATTGTTTTTCTAATATTTGTAAACTTCCTGACTAAAAGTTCTCATCTAAGTCATCAAAACCAAGGGTATGGCTTGGATTACAAAGAAGAACTGTCGGAATATTCCTTTGAACGACTGAGAGAAATGATCTACCCCGATAGCGTAATCGCTCAGGCAGATTCAGTTTTAACTATTTTAGAAAATTGGAAAGAAAACTTAGGGGAAGAAAAACCAAAGATGGTTATCACAAG
>CALHBQ010000210.1 GCA_937930815.1 uncultured Saprospiraceae bacterium
GCTCTATCCAAAAGCTCTGAAGAGCCGATGATGGAGAAGCGTTGTTTTATGGTTTGTAGATTACTCATTTTGTGTTTTCTCAAGTATTTGATTGGCTTTTCTTTTTAAATTAAAATTCCAAGAAATGCCTAAATTCCAAAATGGAGTTAAAATCGAATCCATTTCATAAGTATAGTGCTGGTTTAAATTGTCAGTTCCTAAAGGATTTTTCAGGTCATATCGAGTTACTCCTAAACTTAAAATTCGAACTCCAGCAAGGCCATCAAGCGAAAGTCTTTTTTTCCAGAAACTATAATCAAACCGTCCAAAAAGGTGTGGCGAAACAAAAGATGACTCATATTCTGATGGATAGATTAATGACCCTTCAAAAGGAACAATTGTAGATTTTCTAAAAGCACTATTAACCCCATACCCGTAATAGGTTTTTAAACGCTGGTTCTGTAAATGTCTCAATGGGCGACTGACATTTACTGTAAGTTCAAATAAGGAAGTCTTTGTGCCTGCAATTGGATTGAAGAATGTATTCCACGTTGTCGAGTCACGAAAGTCAAAATCTTTGAAAATTTGCCCACCTGAGGACGAACCACCAGCTCCCATCAAGTCAATAATAGTTGCGTCAGCAAAGGAATATTTAAGCCAAAATCCTCCTATTGGGCCATTTTCAAATTTGAATGATGAATGGATTAGATTAGTATCAACTTGAGAAATCCTATGTGTAATATAGTTGGCTTCCCCTGTTCCAATCATAAGTCCAACTCCTAGCTTTTGGCTAAATATGAAGTTAGTTCCAAGCAAAAGGATAAGAGTAAAAAAGAATTTGATTTTCATAGTTCTAATTTTAAACCAATTCCCCCTTCAAAGTCGCACTCGAAGCAGAATTAACTTTTACTTCACAGTAATCTCCTGGCTTCAAACCTTCCTTTTTAGGAAAGACAATCATCTTGTTTTGGGTATTTCTTCCTTTAAATTCTTGGTCGGATCTTTTAGAATCTCCCTCAATCAAAACCTTGAAAGTTTTTCCAATATCTTTTTGATTTAGGTTGTGCGAGATTTGATTTTGAAGACGAATTACCTCGTTCAATCGACGCTTTTTAACATCGATCGGAATGTCATCTTCAAACTTACGAGCTGCCAATGTCCCAGGTCTTTCTGAGTAGAAAAACATATAGCTCATGGAATATTGAGAAAACTCAACTACACTCAATGTTTCTTGATGATCCTCCTCTGTTTCGGTACAAAAACCAGTAATTGTATCACTCGAAATAGCGCACTCAGGCATGATTTCGTAAATACGACGAACCTTGTCCATATACCATTCACGGGTATAGGTACGATTCATTTTCTCCAAAATTCGAGTACTTCCAGATTGAACAGGCAGGTGAATATATTTACAAATGTTCTCGTACTTTTTCATAGTGAAAAGTACATCGTCAGTAATATCTTTTGGATGAGAAGTAGAAAAACGGATGCGCAAATCAGGATGAACTTTAGCAACCAATTCCAATAAATTTGCAAAGTTTACAACTTCCTCTGATTCAGGATTGGTCCATTTGTAACTATCGACATTTTGCCCCAAAAGGGTTACTTCTCTGAATCCCTTTTTGTAAAGGTCAGTCGCCTCTGCTACTATACTGAATGAATCACGACTACGCTCACGACCACGCGTGAAAGGCACAACACAAAACGAACACATATTATCACAACCACGCATGATAGAAATGAAAGCAGTAATTCCATTTGAACCCAAACGCATCGGGCTGATATCTGCATAAGTTTCTTCTCGGCTCAAAAGGACATTGATTCCTTTATCACCATCTTCTACAGTCGAAACCAAATTTGGTAAATCACGATAAGCATCTGGCCCAACAACCAAATCAACCAATCTTTCTTCTTCCAAAAATTTCTTTTTCAAACGCTCAGCCATGCAGCCTAAAACGCCGACCATCGTGCCGGGTTTCTGTTCTTTTATTTTATCAAAAATTCGTAGACGCTTGCGGACAGTTTCCTCTGCTTTTTCTCGAATGGAGCAGGTGTTGATCAAAATCAAATCTGCCATTTCCATCTTTTTAGTAGGGGCAAAACCTGCATCGCCCAAAACTGAAGCTACGATTTCACTATCACTAAAATTCATCTGACAGCCGTAGCTTTCAATATAAAACTTTTTGCCTTCAGGCTCATCAATCGAGACCTCTTGGTAAAAAACTTCACCTTGCTTTTTCTCGTCTATTTCCTTATTTAATCCCGAAAGGGTTGGGTTGTCATTATACATGCGCAACTATTTTTTATCGATCAGAAACCACTGCTTTTATCATAAAAGTCATGGTAACTCTAAAAAGTTCGCAAAGATAATACAATTGATATGATATGTGACAGAATGGCAGTTTTTAACTTGAAGAATTCTTTAAAAACTCTTATCAAAACCACATAAGCCATTTTTTGGAGAAGAAGCGAGTATCTGAATTCGGAATTCAGTTAAATCATTAGAAGGAATAGCGCCACTATTTGATTTGAAATCGGCTAAAAGAAACTCTTTTTTAACGTTGATTTCTAATAGACCTCCATTTAACTCATAATTCATATTAGTGTAGGGGACTATTTTGGGTAATTGTGATGAATCAATTAAGGTTTTGGTGATAATAAGTTGTAGATCGTTATAATTGAAATCATCTTGGTTTTTCACCTCAAATCCTAAAGGAGTACGAGTCATTTCAATATTCAAGTAACAAAAATCTCCTTCTACAGAGGTAGCAGTTATTAATAAGAAGAAAAAGCAGATCGATATGAAAGACAGAAAATTAAGAAATACGTTTTTCATAGATGTTAAAAATTATTATGGCCGATAAAAGCTATAGACATTAAAATCTATAAGAATTCTTCGAAGAAGCAATAGCCATTTTCAGGTGAAGTGCTTTCAATTAAAAGTGAGAAATCTTGAATGTCATCTGATGGAAACGAATCATCGTTTGCTTTAAAGTTAGAAAAGAGGAATTCTTTAGTTGCATTTATATCTAATTGGTTGGTATTCAGCTCATAAACCAAAGTTGTATCGCCAATAATTGCCGGAAGCCGAGAA
>CALHBQ010000211.1 GCA_937930815.1 uncultured Saprospiraceae bacterium
AGAAGCACTCAGAGAAATTTTCACAAAAAAAGCATCTAAAGAAGATAAATTAGTCTTTAGTTGTGGCTCTGGAATAACCGCCTGCATCGTAATGTTAGCAAGTGAAATTGCTTTCAAAAAGAGTCGATACTTATATGATGGCTCGTGGACGGAATATGCTGAATTGCAAAACCTGAAGAAGAAATCTCAATTAGCGATCCATTCTTAAATCGTTTTATTAATAAAATTCAAGAAAATATAGAAAACGATAATCTTTCTGTGGAAGGAATTGCCGAAGAATTCAATATCAGCCGCGTTCAGCTTTTCAAAAAAATAAAAGCCTCTACGGGGAGTTCTCCTTCTCAAGTTATTCGAAAAATCAGGTTGGAAACCGCCGAGCGATTACTAATAGAAAACAATACTACGGTATCTGAAGTAGCCTATAAAGTCGGTTTTTCTAACCCAAATAGTTTTAACCGTTCTTTTAAAGACCATTTTGGAAAGTCGCCAAGTGATTACTTAAGTAAAAGTGGATAAGGGAAATCTTTTCTTTAGGAAACCTATCTATGAAACTAATTGAATTTGTACTTTCGCCTCGTACAAATATAAGTCAGCGTATTCAAGTCTAAAAAAAACGCAAATACGCTTAAAAGGAAGACCTTTAAGTGTGAGAAAAAATAATTTGATGAATAAATTGAAGTTCCTCTCAGAAAGTTTAAAAAATCTGAGAACGGTCGGAACATTTACCAGAAGTTCAAAATTTGCTTGCGAGAAGATGGTAAGCTATGTAGATTTTGAAAATTCAAAGGTAATTGTCGAGTTGGGTGCTGGTGATGGCGTAATAACCAAACATATTGTCGAAAAAATGAGAGATGACGCGATTCTTTTGACTTTTGAAGTCAACGAAGAATTTTGCAAAACCATCCGTAAAGAAATTGACGACCCCAGAGTTAAAGTAATCGAAGACTCCGCAGAAAAACTCCCTTACTATTTAGAGCAGTATGGTTGCAAAGAAGTTGATAACATCGTTTCTGCAATTCCATTCGTTTCAATTCCCGAAAAACTTGGCAAAAGAATCATAAACATTTCAAAAAGTACCTTGAAAAAAGGTGGCCGCTTCATCCAAATCCATTATTCGCTTTTGGTAAAAAGCCGATATGAAGAAGCGTTCAATAATGTAGAAGTACATTTTGAAGCAAGAAATATGCCTCCTGCCTTTGTTCTCGAATGTTGGGATTAGAATTTGATATCTAACTAAAAACAGGCTAAAAGTGATTCACTTTTAGCCTGTTTTTTATTTAAAGTTGTTTCTATTTTTTTCCAAAAGAATAAAGAAACACCAACCACGCACTCACTAACATCAAGAATGAAGCAATCAACGGATAAGCTGCATCAAAACCTGCCATCACACCTCCAATCAAAGGCGGAACTATCTGCCCCAAAGAAGACATCGACTGTTTAATACCTAAGATATCACCCTGTTGGTCTGCACTCGCCTGTTGAGAGACCAATGCCGTTAGATTCGGATTGGTCATCCCATAGCTCACCGCAATAAGCGGTTGAATGAGGTAAAACATCCATCCTTCATTTGGAATCAAAAGGCATAGGACAAAAACGCCAACCAACAAAGGCGTCAGTTTTAGAATTTGTTCGGGTTTGAATCGCTTGGTGACAAGTCGCAAAATGCCTGCTTGCGTAATAAACAGCCAGATCCCAACCCAACCAAAGAGCAATCCAACATCGCGCGGCGAGAAATCAAACTCTCGATACAAGTAAACCGCGAAGAATTGGGTAAAAAGGCTAAAGCCAAAAGAGATAAGGATTACGACTGTAAAAATGCCTCTCAGATTGGGCATCTTACTTATCTTTCTGACATTGTGAAAACCTTGAAAAAAGGAGATTTCGTTTTTGACTTTGTTATGATTCGTTTCGGGAAAGAAGAAATAAACCAATATCATATTGAAAAAGGTCAAAACCGCCGTAAACCAAAACGGCGTTGCCAATGAAAACCAACTCACCACCGTGCTATCTGCCAATAAACCGCCAATACTCGGCCCTATCACGAATCCTAATCCAAATGCAGCACCAACCAAACCAAAGTTCTTAGCCTTAGATTCATCGTCGCTAATATCGGAGATACTCGAAAGGATAACGGCAATATTTCCCGCCATGAATCCAGGAATCATTCGACTCACAAAAATCAAGGCTAACATTCCGCTATAAAGAGAAAAACCAAAAAGTAGATAACCAACCAATGCTCCAGCCATCGATAGGAGCAAAACAGGTTTGCGCCCTACTCTATCAGAATACTTCCCAAGAATCGGGGCTCCAAAAAACTGCATCAACGGATAACTCGCTATGAGTAATCCATATATCATTGAACTCTTCCCTTGAGAAAACTGATCCGCAAAAATCGCAGTATCACCTTCAAACAGTGCTGGAATTACTGGAATAATAATCGTCACCCCCAACATGTCCAAAAAGACCGTTAGGAAGATTATCAGCAGTAATGATGTTGAATTGGATTTCTTAGAATCAGACATTCAATAGATTTGGTTGCAATATAGCCACTCAGAGACAAATCAAAATTAAAATGAGAAATTAAAATCAAAAACACTGATAATCAATCATTTATAAATTGAAATTTCGAACATTCTTTTTGAAAAACTGAACAAAAATCAACTACCAGCCAAAAACATTTTTCTTCTCTTTTATTCCAAGAAATTGGGAAAGTGGCGCGATGCCGTCAGATAGGTTATATTCAAAAATCAACTCCGATGGAATCTGATTTTTCAAATTTGCTATAGCATTTTCGAATGCATTTTGGCTTTGCTTTTTGGCCGCTTCGATATCGCTTTTGTAATTGGCAGTCATTTGACGCACCAATTCAATTTGAGGATAAAGGAGGTAATCTAAATCATCTTTGGCGAACCCTAAATTTTCTAAACTATATAAATTTTCGAACACCGGTCGATGCCAGTGACTTACATTTTCATTCAAAAAGATAACTCGACACTCGTGTGTCTTTTTATAATAATCCAATAAATCTGTACAAAAATTCATCGCAGGTAAGCCAATAAATCCGTTGAATTTCTTCTTTCGGGTTTCAAAAATCTGATCCCAGTAAAAGTCTTTTCGTGGCATCATCAAATGGGTCTCATTTTCAGAAAATTTGATTTTCCCAGCATGAGCCATCGCCTTGATTTTACTCTTGTTATGGAAATTTTTAGAGACCATAAAAGATTTTATACCAAGACCATTCAGATGATTTTGCAATAAATAATTGGAAGTTCTATTGAGTCCGATTCCGATGATGAAAAAATCTTTGGAAGTCTCCGATGCGGTTGCAGCGGTACTTGGCGTTGGTTCTATATTAAAAATATCGAAACCAACATTTCTTAGAATTGATTTGAATGCAGTAGTCATTGTGTAAGCCTTGATTCGTTTATACACTTACACTAATGCGATATTGATGCCATAGATCAAAAGAGGCTTTATCAGAAGGTCTAATGTGGAGGATTTTCAAAATCCGTCCCATTTATAAGCTATTCATAATCAACAACTTAAAGATATACCCGATTTTTAAAATCGAACATATCGGAACTAATGATAAAGCCTTTAGTATTCCTATAAAAAGTACATATAAAATTCTTAAAATGAATATCGTAATCCAACATCACCTCCATATGACGTAACATTGATATCTCTTACAAATCGGTCAACCGTCTGATTACTTTTCAGTTGATACATAAAAGTAGGTGATGCAATGAAACTCATATTTTCAGTCAATTTATAACCAAAATTTAAACTTGCAATTGCATCTGTTCCGATGCCAGATGATTTTCTTTTTAAAGAGCGAGGTGCTTCGTTTTTAATTTCAAGTTTTGGATGATTGATGGTTCCCTCGATTTTCAATTCATTCTCAATAGGAATATTAACTGCTAAACCAACTCCACCACCCAAAATCCAACTACCGATTTCAGATTGATAATTCAATTTCAATGGAATAGAAAAATTGGTTCTTATTCTTTCTATTTCCAAAACAAGTGGAATTTCTTCATTGCCTAAAATGGGTTCATTTGTTGTTTTTTCACCTTCAATCTCAATATTCGCCAATCCATCACCTGTATTGAGCAAAAATCTAAAATCAGGTGGACGATTTCCTCCTTGGCCTTGTCGATCTTTATATTTGGTAGTAATATTTTGAATCGCTTCCAAGTCCTCCAAACGATAAGCGAGGCCCGTTTCAATCTCCCAATTTCCTTTCAACCTAAAATCAATTTTCAATCCCAACTGTTTGATATTACCCGTAAAATCTCCATTCAAATTTTGAAGGTGATGTGGTGGAATATTTGATGGAGTTGGTCCCTTTCCATTAAAATCAATACTTTCTGTCGATTGGTAATAACCAGCAAATGGCATTATCGAAATGCCATTCTTCATTTTTGAAATAGGAATAATTTTATTGACAGTAGGAAGTTTCAAATCAAAATTTTTATCAATTCTCAGGAAGTTATCAACCTTGTTTAATTGCTCAATTACAATTTCGGTTCGTTGATCCGTTGAGGTGTTTTCGTTAAAAAATGGCTTTTCAGAAAGTTCATTTTTTTTATCTGAACTTGATTCGCTTTCAAATTTGTTCTCCTCCTTTTGATTAACCAAATTAGATGAGTTCCCACTTTCATCAAATTGCTGAGAGGGCAACTCATCTACAAAATTACGAACCTGTTGTTCCGCAACAACTTCCGGAGAAGTTGTGGATTGCGAATTAACGACGGGTAACTTTTGGGTCTTTAAATTCTTGATGGGACTATTTTGGGATTGCTCAATTTTATTTGTTTGGACTAACTTATTTTCTTCAGAAAGAGTGGAATTTGAGTTTTCAATTGTTGGAGTAATTGTGTTTTCAGATTGTGGATTTTTAGTAATTTGACTATCTAATTGTTTTTTGTTTTCTAAAACATCGTTGACAATAACTTCCTGATTATCAACTCTTTGTGATATTTCCTCAATTTTATTATTAAAATAATAGTATTGAGCAAAACCAACAAATAGCAAAACACTTGCAGCAGTAGCCAGCCACCATTTCATGCCAATAGAAGCAACAGTACCAGTAGTACCCGTTGCAACAGTAGCAGGTCCATCTGTCAACCCCTTACTGATGTTTTCCCAAACATCATTTGATGGATTTTCCTCATAACCCTCAAAAGAGTTTTTAAGGAATTTATCTAACCCATCATTAGGTAGATTTTTTTTCATAATAGATTCTTAAAGACTATTCTTTCTATTCAATAAGGTTGTTTCTAATTGCTTTCGCAAAAAGGTTTTGGCTCGGTTCAATTGCGATTTTGAGGTACCTACACTGATACCACATATTTCAGAAATCTCTTGATGCGAGTACCCTTCCAAAATATAAAGGTTGAGTACGGAACGAAAACCATCGGGCATTTTTTGCATCAATTTTATCAACTCTTCAGTTCGATTTCTATTGACAGAATCATCTTCAAAATCATTCTGATATTCCATATGAAAAGCATGATCATCAAAGTTCACTTCACTCGGCATTCTCTTTTGCTTTCGCAAAAATTGAAGTGCCGTATTGACGATTACTTTTCTCATCCAACCTTCAAAGACACCTTCACCAGTGTATTGATGCAAGTCTCTAAATACTTTCATATACCCTTCCTGCAAAACATCTTCTGCATCCGAACGACTTCGGGTATAACGCAGACAAACAGCAAACATTTTGCCTTTTGTCAGGTCGTACAGTTGCTTCTGAGCATGGCTATTGCCTTGCTTACAAGCTCCGAGTATTTCGTTAAGACGCTCGCTCATTTAAACAGGTTAGATTCGTAATTACTTATTAGGTGATTGTGTTTTTGGGATGGTTGCATGGTGAAGGTAGAAATAAAGATTTGGGTTTACACACCCCGTCCGCCGCGGTGGACACCCCTCTCAAGAGGGGAACTGCTTCGCTCCTAAGATTTTTGCAGAATGAAATATTGAAGTAGCTCCCCTCTCAAGAGGGGACGACGAGCCGACAAAGGAGGCGAGTCCGGGGTGTGTAACCGATACCAAAACCAACTCCCAAATCTCTAAGAAAAAGAAATCAACAAAATCGATAGCCCAGCCATCAACACCCCAATCCAATTGAGTTTGGACAAATGTTCTTTAAATAAAAAGTAAGCAATCAACGCAGAAAGACCGATGATACCGACATTATTAATAGGAAGAACGACTGATGCATCCCAGCCATAACCCAAAGTTTTCATCAAATATACGATGCTAAAGAAATTAATCACGCCCAAAATAGCACCGGCAATAACATTTCTAAAAACCAATTTGGAACGCCCCGTTATTAATTGAAAAAGCAATGTAATAAATCCAATCACTCCAGCTACGCCAAATAAAGTCGCAATGAAATTAATATCACCACTCGTTTCTGCTTTCGTTTCAACTTCAAAAAGTAAAATTTCGATGATACCACTTCCGATTAAAACCGTAGCTGGAAATATGTACTGCCATTTGGGCATACTGTCAATTGTAGTTGATTCTTCACTTTTTTCAGGGAGATTGGTTAAAATGATGGCAGCGATGGCGGCTAATATTCCCAAAATCTTCATACCGCTAACACCCTCTGCATGCATAAAAATCGCCCAAGTCACCGAGAGTAAAATGGACATCTTTTGCATCACTGCTCCGACCGTCACCCCAAATTTTTGAACGGTAAATGCGACTACATTAAAGGTAGAAATGAATAATGTACCCAAAGCCAAAGCATACGGAAACCAAAATTGATCCATGACATCTGCCTCAATCGGGAATGCGCCCAAAGTGACCCATGCACTCAACACACAAAACAGATAATTGAAAACAATCGCCTGAAAAGTGTCAATCTCGTATCGCGGAAAGAATTTGAATAGAAAAACAATGGTAGTCGAGCTACAAACAGAAAGTAATAGGTATATCAATTGTAATTTTTGGGACAAAGGTAATTTCATTTTAGGAATACAAAACTATCCAAAAAGTAATTCGTTAATTATTACATTTGCCCCCCGTTTGAAAACGGCAATCCTAATTTTAAAAAATTACTATAAAAATTTATACTCAACATGGCGGAACATCATAAATGTGTCATCATCGGAAGTGGACCTGCGGGTTACACGGCAGCTATTTACGCAGCACGTGCAGACTTGAAACCAATTATTTACACTGGTCAAGAACCAGGTGGTCAATTGATGATTACAAATGACGTAGAAAATTATCCAGGTTATCCAGATGGAATCAGAGGTCCACAGATGATGGAAGATTTCCAAAAACAAGCAGAGCGTTTCGGTACTGAAATCCGTTACGATATGATTGATAAAGTGGATTTCACTGGCCCAGTTCATAAAATATGGTCTTCTGCTGGAGAGGAAATTCACGCGGACTCTATCATTATTTCAACTGGTGCATCTGCCAAATGGTTAGGTTTAGAATCTGAAACTCGGTTGATGAACGAGGGCGTTTCTGCCTGTGCAGTTTGTGATGGATTCTTTTTCAAAGGTCAAAAAGTCATCGTTGTCGGTGGTGGTGATACTGCTGCGGAGGAAGCAACTTACCTCGCTAAGCTTTGCCCAGAAGTACACATGTTGGTAAGAAGAGACGAAATGCGTGCTTCTAAAATCATGGCAGACCGTGTTTTAAAAACAGAAAACATCACCGTTCATTGGAATACCGAAACGGTTGAAGTTTTGGGTGAGAAAAGTGTAACGGGTGCAAAAGTTAGAAATAGAGTTTCTGGCGAAGAGTCAACGATTGATGCGACGGGTTTCTTCGTAGCGATTGGTCATAAGCCGAACACTGGCATCTTTAAAGATTGGTTGGACATGGATGAAACAGGTTATTTGCTTCCAATTCCTGGAACGGCAAAAACTAAGATTTCAGGTGTATTTGTTTCTGGTGATGCGGCTGATAAAACTTATCGTCAGGCAGTGACTGCTGCGGGTACGGGTTGTATGGCAGCATTGGATGCAGAGCGTTATTTGACTGAGGAAGGGATTATTTAACTTTCAGGAGCGAGGAGCGAGGTGTGAGGAGAGAGAGGATTCCTTTTTATGATATAAAAACGGCTTTCAGACTTTGGGTTTGGAGGCCGTTTTTCATTAAAAATGGGACACGGATTTAACAGATTTTTTTTGATAAGAACGGATTGAAATCAGTGCAAATCCTTTTTTATCCGTTTAATCCGTGTCCTATTCCTGATTCAGACAATTTCTCAAAGACAATTACCAATTACAAAGCATGTCCAACTACATCCACAACATAAGAAAAAAAATAGGCCACCAAAAGCTAATGCACCCTGCCGCGCGCATTTTAGTTGAAAACGAAAAAGGTGAATTTCTTTTCGTCAGAAAAACAAATAAAGGCAAACTCGGCATCCCTGCCGGAGGACTCGACCCCAACGAAACCATTGAAGAATGTATCAAAAGAGAAGTCAAAGAAGAAACTGGAATTGAGATTTTAGAACTAAAAGTGGTCGGCATCAGTTCCAATCCTAAAAGTGAAACCATCACCTACCCTAACGGAGATATTGTTCAATATTTTACAGTAGAATTTTATTCCAATTCATTTAAAGGTGAATTACAAGTCACTGATACTGAGGAAATTATCAAAGCCGAATTTCTTGACAAATCGTTTTTAAAACAACTACCGACCAGTGAGATATCGGTTGTAGAGAGTTGGGCGTATTTTCAAAAGTATGGAAAGGTTATGGTAAAATAATTTGAATTCCACCCAACCTAAATGACCAAACTGCGGTCTTCAAGCAGTAGAATCCTTTTTATTTTTTAGCATCATCAGACATTCAAATTTTGCCTTATGAAAAACTTTATATTACTCCTTCTCTTTTTTTCAATGAAAATTAACTGCACCTTTTCCCAAACAAGGATTATTATGGGAGGAGGAATTATTTCTCCCGATTTCAGTAATTCAATCAATTACTGGGACCAGTATAATTCAAAGGGGTTTGTCAAACCGCTTCTTGGCTTTTCTTATGAAACGAATTTAAATAAAAAGTTTGTTGCATCTGCCATTTTGCATTACTCTAAAAACAAAGCCCTTTTAGATGGAGCAATAAATTCTGAACCACGAATAGATTTCTTTATGATTCCAAAAACAGAATTTGTTCATATTTCTGCAGGTGGGCTATTGAATTATAAAATTTTCACTGGTTCAAAGATTTCTAACTTCTGGAAAGGTTTTAATGTCGGTTTGGGTTTAAACATTGATAATTTCAGAGATTTCAAAAGCAATTTTTTTGCTTCAACTCCTCAAAGGCTTTCACACGAAGAGAACAGTTATCAATTGGGATTGCTCTCGAATGTCTCATGGGAGTACAAGAATTTTAGGCTAAGTTATAACCTCATGAAAAGCTTAAAGAGGTTTGGCAATCACGAGAATCTGATACAATCCACAAATTGGAAAAGCTTGTCTGCTTCTTACATTTATACTTTGTCAGAGTAAAATAAGGCTGAAATCACCTAACATAAATAGCTAAACTGCGGTCTTCACTTACCACAATTATTTTTGTAATTTAGCATTATCCTGAATTGAAATTTTACTTTATGAAAAAAGCTATAATTCTACTTTTCTTCTTTTCGATTACAATCAATTACTCCTTTTCTCAAACAAGGATAATCATGGGTGGTGGAGCTATCCATCCTAATTTTGAAAACTCTCTACCTAATTATTTATCAGATCAAAAGCCTAATCCTTTTGTGGCATTCATCTATGAACATCATTTAAATAAACCATTCTCTTTTGCTGGGAATCTTAATTATTCAAGAGATAAGATTATGAATTATTCATTAATAAGCATCCCGGAAGAGTTCTCTTTTATTCCAGGAATAAAGTTTGTTCAAATATCTATCGGAGGCTCAATGAACTATAGAATTTTCTCAGAATTAACCGACTCCAAATTTTTGAATGGATTCAAAATTGGTATGGGGTTAAATATTGATTCATTTAGAGATTTTGAAGACAACAACTCAGGTTTTATTACGATAAAATTTTCACATAAAGACGATAGCTATCAGATTGGACTACTCTCTCAGGCTTCATGGGAGTACAAGAATTTTAGGCTAAGTTATAACCTCATGAAAAGCTTAAAGATGTTTGGCAATCACGAGAATCTGATACAATCCACAAATTGGAAAAGCTTGTCTGCTTCTTATATTTATACTTTGTCTGAGTAAAATAAGACTGAAATCACCCAACATAAATAGCTAAACAGCGGTCTTCACTTACCACCATTATTTTTGTAATTTAGCATTATCAGAAATTGAAATTTTACCTTATGAAAAAAGCTATACTTCTACTTTTCTTCTTTTCTATTACAATCAACTATTCCTTTTCTCAAACGAGGATAATCATGGGTGGAGGTGCTATTTATCCTAATTTCGAAAACTCGTTACATGAAAGTTATTATGATCCTTTAGCTCAAACACCTAAACCTTTTGTTGGCTTCATCTATGAGCATAATTTAAATAAACCATTCTCTGTTGCTGGTCATCTTAATTATTCAAGAAATAAGATTTTACAAAGCTCATTTTTTAACCTACCCGCAGAATTCTCCATTATTCCAAAAATAAAATTTGTTCAAATATCTATTGGTGGATTAGTGAATTATAAAATATTCTCCGAGTTAACCAACTCCACTTTTTTGAATGGATTCAAAATTGGTGTGGGGTTGAACATTGACACTTTCAGAGATTTTGAAGATGACAACTTTGGTTTTATTACGGTAAACTTTTCACATAAAGATGATCGCTATCAGGTTGGGATGCTCTATCAAGCCTCGTGGGAGTACAAGAAATTCAGGTTAAATTATAACCTCATGAATAGTATGAAGATGTTTGGCAATCATAGGAGTCTGATTCAATCCACAGATTGGAGAACATTATCTGCCTCTTACATTTACACTTTGTCTGAGTAATTTAGATGTTAATTAAAAGCCTAAGCATTGTTTTTTTCAACTAACTTCGTTTTTATCCTGAATGATATAATTCAAGTTTATGAAAATTCTAAAATCAATTAATTTCATCCTATTTCTTATATTTTCTATAGCTCCACTTTTTGTTATTGCCCAAACAAAAGTCATGGGAGGAGGAGGGATTATTTTTTCAAAAATTGAGAGCTTTAATTACGAAGATCAAACAAATTCTGGAGGATGGGAAACACCGTTAGGTTCCAAAAACTGGCATCCAACTGTTAGTGCTTCTTTAGAACATTATTTTCATTCATCCTTCCTATTATCGGCCAACATTAATTTTGGCAACAACGAAATCCCATATTATGACAGAAGTTTTATCGGATTTAATGCATTGAAATTCAATCAGTTATCTACAAGCGTAACGCTATGTACAAAAGTTTTTAATGCTGCTTCAAACGGCGGCTTTCTAAAAAATTTAACGCTGGGCGTTGGATTTAATGCAGATCAACTTTACAGATTTGAACTTGGTTTTAGCGATCAAGATGATTTTTCACCCGCTGGAAACGAATTCAATCAAATAAATTTTGGAGTACTTCTTCAAGCTGGATTAAATTATAAAAACTTCAAGATAAATTACCTGAACAATATTGCTCTTGAAAAAACACCAACCGAATTTCAATACATTAAGACACTCAATTGGAGTTCAATCTCAGCAGGTTATCTTTTTATTTTGAATGATTAGGATTTATTTCCTCCACCCATTTTCCAACCCAACCAACCCATCGGAATATAAGCGCCGATCAAATCCAAAAGCATAAACCAAACTGGTGTCTCTGGAATCATAAGAACCATAATCGCCCCACCAATCAAAAACCAAGCACCAATTCCTAACGCAAATATTTTGTAATGAGAGGCTGCAATTTTTACAGCCGTAAATGCACCTGCGAGTGTTCCCAATGCGTGCGCTAAAAATGGAACAACGAAATTCAAAGGACTATACAAATGGATATTTGATTTGATACTTTCCAAATCATTTGGGTCAACGCCTTCTGGCAAAGGGATCATACCGTCGGTGATAAAAATAAGACCTCCATTGATTAATCCGCCAACCAAGATACCTGCGATAACAGCCAAGATATTTCTTAAAAATGGATTCATTTTTTTTGTTTTTAAATTACTAATGTTTGCATGAAAGTAAGAGAAACGAATTAAAAATCTGAAGTAGAATTCAAATTTTCATGATTTGAAGTAAGTAGGAACAGTAGGCTTCAATCGGAAGTTAGGTTTTAAAGTAATTTTGTAGTTTTGAACTTATACTAAAATACTACACTTGATAAATAGACTTTATTCCAAAATATCTTGTATGCGTTTAATCACTCTTTTTTCACCACTTTTCGTTAAAAAATTGAACGATAGCTAAGGCTATCCTTAAATTTTTTGCCTCAATTGGCAAAAAAATAGCAATCAACCACTCTACAACATTTTTTAGAATAAAGTCTAATGATGAAGAAACTAATTGAAATATTAATAATAATTGGATTGCTCTCTTGCGGAGAAAGTAAAAGAATCAAGATCTTATTTTTAACAAAGAAGATGAATCAATTTTATACAAAGCTGAATTGATAAATGAAGACTGGACTATCAATGAAATCATAGATTCGACCGGTAGAAAGAGAATTGAAAATCTATACTTTGAACAATGGTTACAAAAGAAATAAGTTAGAAATCAGGTGCTAAATTCGAAGCACAATTTCTAAA
The DNA here is from genome assembly GCA_937930815.1 of uncultured Saprospiraceae bacterium. Lineage (GTDB taxonomy): Bacteria > Bacteroidota > Bacteroidia > Chitinophagales > Saprospiraceae > JAGQWW01. Next base: position 12,710 of record CALHBQ010000211.1, read on the forward strand.
CACTAATTATGATTAAACCGAACAGCGAGAATATATGGTATCTTCAATTGATTCTAATTTCAA
>CALHBQ010000212.1 GCA_937930815.1 uncultured Saprospiraceae bacterium
GTAAACCTCTTCTTTCTGAATTTATTTTTGATTCAGATTGTATGAATAAGCTGCTTGAATATGCGAACCGTCGTTATGAATTAACGAGCAAGTTTCAGGGCAATATAGGAGGATACATTTTCAAACCCGATAATGCCTTTTATGTTAAGTGAGCTCCCGCCCTACCCTTCTTAGATGTGCCAGAGAAACAGATCCCTTATCAGAATTTCCTTTGAGTAATTTGGCCCCCTCCTGAGACTCACAAATATTGATTAAAGCTACACCTTTCTCAAATTTTCACAATCCATAGAAATCTTAAAGATGATTCAACCAGAGCCATCTCGAAGATGCGAAATCTGAGTTGATTAATTGATTTTGGTTAAGAAGAAGTCAACTTTGATTGATTAGCCGATCAGTGTTGGTTCAAAAGGACTTTAAAATTTTAAAACCTGCTTACTACCTCTTATACTTTTCAAAAATATCAGTGAATTTATCTTTCTCTGATTCTATAATATTTCGTTTCACTAAATTTCTAAGTTGTTTATTCTGCCTATAATCATCAATGTCTAAAGCTCTACCCAAAGTGTTTTCAATTTCCTTTAATGTATTAGACAAGAGAACATTCTCTTTAATCTTTTGAATAGCTTGATTTGTGACAGTTGGATTCTCTGTTACTATTTCTCTAATTCGATCATTAATGGCTTGATTTTTTTCTGTTTCAATTTTAGCATTTAGCTCTTTTGCCGCTGCCTTTTTTTTCTTGGCTTCTTCTTTTTCATCAGTGTATCCATCTTTAAGGGCTTTAAGAAAGAACCCTGCTACACTTTTGGTAATATCTTGATTGTATTTAGCTCTTCGGGTTATTGATATGGCTTGCTCGATATCTTCTTTAGAATATTTGCCCGTACTCAGCAACTTGATAAAAGTCGAAGGCGTCACTCCAAAAGATTTTATGATAACAGCTTCAAACTCATTAAACAATAAATCAGCAGTAGTTGTCTCAGGCTCTAAAATAATGGACTCTTCTTCGTCATTTATATCTACCTGGCGAGCGTTTTCCTCGCGAAGTGAGCTGTTTTCCTTATTCTTTTTACTGTAGATCGGAAATTTCAAAGCATAGACCTTCCTTCCTTTTTTGATTTTTTGAATCTCTTCAATCGGAACATCAATGTCTGTTTTTTCATTGATGTCATTAATTGACCTTTTGATTACCATGTGAAAGAAATTAGAAAACCTTGGATATTCATCTATAATATTGAAGTACTCTTTGAGTTTAGAAATTTCTATCGTTCTATGCCCTACTCTTTCGTACTGCTTTAGCAATTCGTAGATCCGAACGCCATATGTCTGAAGATGAATTACGTTACTCAATTCATAACTGGTATATCTGTCTTTGGTAGGATCAAAACGTTTTCTAAAATCAAGTAGGTAAGGTCTGATCTCTGGATCGATTCGAACATCAATATATTCTTGACTGGATAGGTCTCTCTTTTTATTGTTCTCAGTATCTGCAATGTAATCCACACCAATAATTAGGCGATGTTTTTTTTCCCGCTCTACTCCCTCATGAATATATCCGATAACCAAACTTTTATCAAAAAGCCGATTTGCAGCATCTCGGAGCAAACTATAAGATTGATTCGTTCTTAATTCAAAGTTTTTCTTAATGTCTCGGTACCAAATTCTATAAACTTTTTCATCTGCGTCGGAAGGAGAAATATCTGCTACCAAAGAAAGGAAGAATCTCATTTCCCATATATCGAACATGTATTTAGCTTCAACCAATTGATTAGCTTTTACAATTAGCCTGATGTTCTTTTTCCGTTGTTCTTTTGGAGTTAATTTCTTCTTTCGTAACATAGTATGGTTCTAAAAGATAATAAATATGGGAGACTACCATCTGTACCTCATTTAAAAGGTAATGAATATGGGAATACGAGTAATAAAACACGCATTCATCACTAAAAATGAGCATTTTAGGTACTCCAACAAGACAAAGGTAATAAACATGGGGCATTTTCGCCCCATATTTATTACCTTTTACCATATTCATTGCTTTTCGTCCTATATTCATTGCTTATCACCCTATATTTATTGCCTTTTGTCCCATATATCTTACTCTTTGTCCCATATTTATTGCTTAAAGTCTCATAAGAGGCTGATAATCAATAAGTTAAGTGCTCCTAAATAATAAATAACTTAAAATAATAAATAACAACAATATCAAAAGGTGTTGTTGTTATTTATTTTAATAAAAGGAAGACTTGACTTATACAGCTAAGAGGTTCTTTGAATTTCGATTGCTTTGGCGACGTTCTTTATTTCGCGAAATCAGCCTATTCAATTTTAATGTCGGTAGATCTGCCGACATTGGATTATTTCAATGAGGGTGGTTTATTTAGTTTTTTTGATAATTTTTTGACAGCGGCACTATTATCTAAAATTGACAACCATTGTTGAGCCGTTTTTTGAAGTATCTCAAAACGTTGTTCTTTATCTGTGTCCCATTCAATTAATTTGGCGTTGAGCCCTTGGAGTACCGTTAAGGCAAGTTTCTCGGACATAGTTGCATAATCTCTTATATTCCCGGGTAGGTTGGGATTTTTGAGCCTCCATTTTTTAGCTGTCGTTCCAAATAATGCTACGTTTAACAAGTCAATTTCGTCCGCATAGGCAATATGTTCTCCTTTGGTATTGTATAAGATTTCGGGTACGAGATTTTCTCTTATTGCTTCCGTCAAAAGCGGAAAAGTACTTTTAGTCATCAGACGTGTTAGGTCAAAATCTTCTCCTAAGGACTTAGCCTCATTTTCTTTTAGTTTGAGATAGTCAACGAAAACCATCAACTTAAATCTGGGACTTACTACCGTGCAAAACTCCAGTGCTATTGAATTGTGAGCATACGTTCCGCCATAACGACCTGTTTTGGAAATAATGCATTTGCCTCCCAAATCTTCGATCCAGCGTTTTGGCGAAAGCCTAAATCCCAACTCAGAGGCTTGCATTTTAATGTCGGCATATCTGCTGACATTAAAAGTATCTGGGCTATATTCAAGCTCCCACTCTTTGAGATATTCCATGGTTCCAATGAGACGAAACCAGTCTCCGATAACCAAACCTGTACGATCGCCAATGACCTTTGCTAAGTCTGTTATACACAGATATTCGCCGAAAGGCGTATCAACAGTACGTACCTCTACCCCATTTAGATTAATTGTTTTTTTTGCCATCTCAGTATGCTTTAATTCATTGAGTTCCTCTACTCTACTTTATAGACTTTGTTTGCTTGCTTTAATAAAAGCGGCAAACGCATTGTCATAATCTTTATTGATTGATTCAGCATATCGGAGCAAGGCTTCAGTCATGAGTTCGCTTTGGTTTTTGCTCGTGACGGCACCCATTATCTTCAAAAGCATGTGTGTCGATTCGGGTATTTTAAACATAATACCTTTCATTGGCACTTCTTTTTTTGCTTTCTTCTTTGCCACTGCTTTTTTCTTAGGAGTAGGTTTGGGAGCAGTCGCTTTTGAAGGAGCTTCGGGCTTCGGAGGTGTTGGTCCCTGTTTTGCTTCTTCTTCTTTTATTTTTCCAGGAAAGTTTTTAAATCTATTCTTACTCATAAGGAGTTAATTTTTGATAACAACTCTTTTGCCCATGCAGAAATATTCATTTGGGCTGCGTTGCCATTTATATTATAATAATTAGACTTCATGTCTATGTCTGCAAAGGCATTGTACTGCCTCACTTGTGTTTCCATGAAATGGATTCGATTATCCTCTTTTTGCATATCGCTTAGTGCTTCTGCCATCTCTCTGCTCAACAATTGGCGTGGCTTGGCTTTATTTAAAGTGATAAGCAATTTGAGATCAGGGTTATATTTTGCAGTAAACTGTAATGTTTCTTTTATAAAATCTATAGAACCGCTCAGACTAAATAAGGTAGGCTCAATAGGAATGACCAAAAAATCAGCGTAAGCAACATAGCGCATAATCTCCTGTTCATTTAAGGGTTTGTCATCATCTAATTTACCCGGAGTATCCATGATTATCAGATCATATTTTCCTTCTGCTTCTTTTAGATGGTTTTCTATGGATTGAAGTTTGTTTTTATCCTCAAACCAGATATAGTCAAAATTTAAAGTATCACTATTTTCATTGAGCGATCGGAGTGAGCCTTGTCTGTCCAGATCCGTAACTAATACTTCGAGATCGCGCGACATACAAATCGCAAACAGCTCAACCAGAGTAGATTTCCCTACCCCACCCTTTTGATTTCCGAAAACAACAAATTTTGAATCTTTTTTTGATGTCTTTTTTTTCTTGGTCGTTTTTGCCATAGTATTTAATTTTAAAAACACTCTTTTATTTAATGAGACAACAAACCTAAAAAAACACTTTGTAAAATACAATAGAAATTATAGATTTCTATAAAAATAGTTTTATACAAAATAGTATCTTTTATTGTAAAGGTATTTTTTATATAAAAATAGTTTAATATTAATTTATAACTATTATTGTAGTTAATAAAAAGTATATTTTTATATTAAATCGTTTTTTATAAGTAAATAGTTTATTATAGTTTTATATAAAAAGTATAATATATAGTTTTTGTATAAAACTATACTTTTAGTAAAAGTATAGTTTCTGTATTAAAATATACTTTTATTTTTTTTATAAAAAATATAATTACAATTAAGGCGTTCTGAGTGGCTTAAAATTAAATTACATTGAAATGTGTTTAGATTTAAGAAAGGTGTTCCTAAATGCGTTTAAAACAGCAAATAAGGCGTTTTCGTCCTTTGTTTAAACCTGAGAAGTAGAGTAGGGGAGTAAGTAAGCTAAATATCATGTTTTTTTAGGGTTGTAAAACTCAATCGCTTGAACTATACAACGGAGGAAGAGTAAGAAATCG
>CALHBQ010000213.1 GCA_937930815.1 uncultured Saprospiraceae bacterium
GAACGACTCTAAAAATCGTTACCTCCAGATATTGGGTATGTTTAGAGTCATTTTTTTATGTCTATTTTCAAAGCTGTATTTTCCTTTGTTTTTTGGCGACTCTCTTTCTTCTTTTAATATTTCATGGTTAAACATCGACCCAGCATTATTTTTGATTGCTTCCATCTTTTTTATTTACTATCATGTAAAAAAAGCAATTGATGAAGTGAGGAATTTATCACCCAGATACTCCAAGTTTTCTCAAATCTTAGCCATTCTACTTTCCGTTTTATATTTGATTTCGCTGGGTGAAGATTTAAGTTTAGTTATTAAATCATCTACCCTTTTTTTTTGACTTACCAATCGTCTTATCTGATTGGCATATTAATTCTCATAGTAGAAGATACTTTCAATTTGATTACAAAATAAAATCCTACAGTCGATTTTCGAAAACTAAAATTGGTCTATAAAAAAACCGTCAAGCAAAGCTCAACGGTTTTCCTATTATTCAAAACAAATTAAATTCTTATTTCAATGTAAACGCTAATCTCGCAAACGCATAACGTCCACCGAAACTAAATTGTGGCGCACGACGGGAGTAGATAAAACGACCACTTGATTTGAAAGCATCATCCACTATATCTGGGTAGATGTCCAATAAGTTGTTCGCTCCTACAGTCAATCTCAAACTATTAGAAACACTGTAACCAACACTCAAATCAGTGATAACTTTAGGATCATTGTATGGATCGATAGTCGCTCCATCCAATAAATTTAAATCTTCATCAAAAATAGCTTCGTTGGTCGCTTCAGTTGTCTGACCGAAGTATGTATTACGAAGATAGATATCCAATTTACCCATATTGAAAGAGTTGCTCAACGTAATCTTAGTACGAGGAACACCTTGCTCTAAATAAATTCTTGAAGTTTGGTCAAAATAAGTACTAACCAATTTTTTCTCTTCTAAAATTGGAGAAGCATTGATTCCTTCATCTTGATTCCAAGTTGTTTGAGAGAAAGTTCCAGCCAAAGCATTATCCAATGACATTCCATCACCCAATGAAAGATTATAAGAAATTACTACGTCCAAACCCTGAGAGGTAGTATTGATAGCATTGGAGAAGAAAGTTGCTCCAGTTGCTCCAGCTTGCGCAAAGATTGATTCTAATTCAGCATCGCCTCCAGGACTGAAGTTACCCGTCAAAACTACACGGTCATCAATCGCTACTTGGTAGGCATCCACTGTGAAACGGAAGCCAGACTCAGGTGCTTTGAAAGTTGCACCAATACTGAAGTTTTGAGAAGTCTCTTGCTCCAATTCTGGAATACCTAATAATTTTGCAGCACGTGAAGTGTTTGCAAAAGTTCCTCTTTCAAAAGGAACAGAAACACCATTCACTAATTCGAAAATCGTTGAAGTACGACTGAAGTGAATCTGGTGTAATGATGGCGCACGGAAACCCGTACTCACTGCACCTCTCAATGCGAAATCGTCCGTTATTTTAAAACGACTCGCCAATTTATAAGTAAAAGTTCCTCCAAAATCAGAGTAATTTTCATATCGAACTGCTCCACCAATTAGGAATGCATCCGTAATATCTGCTTCTAAATCAATATAGCCTGCAGCTGAAGATCGATTGGCATCAACTTGATTAGATGGTAAGAAACCTGCGAAACATTGTGCTCCAGAAGGACGATTTCTACCTAAGAAATCTTTGCTCAATTGTTCACCCGGCGTAACTGGAGTTACTAAAACACCATTTACATCGTAGTTACCATAAGACAACTCCGTACCTGGAATTACTTGGAAATTTTCATATCGATACTCTGATCCAAATGCAATATTAAGGCCATTGATACCATCCATTTCTAAGTATTGAGATACATCGAAGTTGGAAGTATTTTGTGCAAAAGAGTGTCCACCAGCATCAAAAGACGTTGGAGAAGATGGTCCTATTGTCGCATTGTGCGACTCTGTCATGTGGAAAAGGAATCTGTTACTTCCGTAAACATTACTGAAGTCAATATCCCAATCACCGATATAACCTCGGATACCACCACCAATTGATTGGTCGACGATATTGGAGTTAATTCTTGGAACAGTTCCATTTGGATAAATAGAAGTTGAAGTTCTGTTTTGACTTGGCAAACGGTAGAAGCAACCTGATTCTCCGTTTCTATAAGACATTCCTCCAAAACTGTAGAATTCCATATTTTCACCCAAAGGCAAAGACATATTACCAAAGAATTTCCCACCTCTTACTGCAGATTGTCCAACACGCATGTTGAAATCTGTAGAAGCTAATCCTCTTGCTGCTAACTCACCAGCGGTTACATCAGTCCCTAAAGCTGCTTGCAATTCAGAAACATCTCCTGCATTAGCAATTTGGTCTTGTAACTCTTGGCTGAAGTGACCAACCTGTGAAGCCAAACCTGTTACTGTAGCAACATTATCAGGATTATTAGGATCCCATGAAGAGACATCCATTCCTTGCCCTCTTGCTACATTTTCAATTGCATTATAAGCATTAAAAATACCTCCAGTAAAATCTTGCATACGGTTGGTAGAACCTCTGAAATCAAACTGACCCGTTAGATTTACATATCCGCCACTATTACCAAGTGGCAATCCGTAATTCAATCCTAAATCAACCGTTTCTCCATCGTAGCTTTTGGTTTCACCACCAAAAGGTCCAATTTCACTTGTGAAATTAGCACCTGTATTTAAAGATACGTTCAAAGCATTTACGTCATCTTTCAAACGTAAGTTGATAACACCTGCGATGGCATCAGAACCATATTGAGCAGCAGCTCCATCACGAAGCACCTCAATTTTGTCGATTGCAGCCGCAGGAATTGCATTTAAATCCGTTCCTACATTACCACGTCCAAATGTTCCGTTTACGTTTACTAAAGAAGAATTATGTCTTCTTTTTCCATTGATCAAAACCAAAACTTGGTCAGGTCCCAATCCACGTAATGAGGCTGGATCAATGTGATCTGTTCCATCAGAAATCGTCTGTGTATTGGAAGAGAAAGAAGGAGCCGCGTAGTGCAAAATCTGATTTAGATTTGTTTGCGGAGCAGCAGCTGTCAACTTATCCATATTGATGATGTCAATTGGAACAGGAGCATCTGTATTGGTACGAGCAGAAGCACGTGTACCAGTGACGATGATTTCATCAAAGTTGATTCCTTCTGATAAATTAAAATTAGCGGTTCCAACACCACCTTCAGGAACAGTTACTTCAATGATCTGAGAACCATAACCGACATAACTTGCCTCTACACCATAGGTTCCAGGATTAATGTTGAAAGAAAAATTTCCATCCAAATCAGTTGATGTACCGATACCAGTACCTTTGACCAAAATGGTGGCTCCAATCAAAGGGCCATCTGCATCCGAAATATTTCCGGAGATAGAACCTTTTTGTGCGAAAGTTGCAATTGATATTCCCAAAAGGAAAACCAAAAGCATCATGTTTTTTACGTTTTGTTTTAAAGTCATAAAATGAGAGATTAATTAGAAAATCAGGTGAGAGAACCCACCCATTCATTTAACTCTTTCATTGCTTGGGTAATGTTAGGACAATGATCTTCTATATTTAGAAGATTTAAATCTTTATTTTCACTTGTGGTTTTGAGTATCTGACTTCCGTCAAAATCAACGTAAGCTAATCGGGCTGTTAATTCATTTTCATTCCTTCCGAAAGCAGAGCCTGGTAAAACTGCGATTCCGGTTTCTTCCAATAAACGCTCGCATAATTGAGCACTTGTTGTTATTCCTTTAGCATTCAATTTTGATTTATAAAAATCAAAATTTGGAAAAAGATAAAATCCACCTACAGGCTCCGGACAGTGTATATTCATTTCCCTTAAAGATTGGTGAACATAATTCCCAATCCATTTCAAAGCCAATCGTGAATTGGTAATATACGTATCAATTTCTATATTAGGTAAAAAAGCGGTTACTGCTGCATTTTGTATGGGAGCTGAAACGGAGCTAAAAGTCTCACTTGCTACCACACGCATCGCATCTCTCAGCCAACTTAATTCTTTTGGAAAAATGAAAGTTCCTAATCTCCAACCACCTGCTCCACACCATTTACTTAAGCCGCTGCTTATGATGGTTCCTTCGGGATAAAAACTTGCTAATGAAATATGCTCCCCATCATGATGCGTTTCACCATAAATTTCATCTGCAATAACTATAACGTTATGTTTTCTTAAAACGCTGACTAAGCTCTGCAAGTGAGATTTTGAATAGGTGGTTCCAGTAGGATTATTTGGGTAGTTTATGATAAGTAATTTATATTCAGATTCTGAATACTTACATGCTGCCTCCAAAGCGTCTGGATTGAGCAACCAATTATCATACTCATGGGTGCTAATCCAAAATACTTCTTTACCAATCAAATTGGCTTGAGGCTCATAGGTTACCCAACTTGGCGAAGGCAAAAGCAAGTCTCCATCCAGGGCCATTTGAGTCCCAAAAATCAATTCCTTAGAACCAGGACCTATCATTACTTGATCGGCGTCTGCATCTATTTTAAGTGTCCGACAAGCATGATCTGCGACGGCTTGGCGAAGAGCTGGTAAACCCAGAACTGGTAAATAATCTTTGTGGTGGGCATTTTCTTGAAGCGATTTCACGACCACATTTGGAACGGGGAAAGGCGATTGCCCAAATCCCAATTTAAAAACTTTCTTTCCTTCACTAATAAGTTCTTTTGAACGCTCATTGATAAGAAGCGTGGCAGAAGGCTTTATAGATTTGATTTTTGGATTTAGGGGTTTAGCTGGCTTAAAAATCATGACCTGTTTTTTTAAAAAAATCAAATTGTAACACAATCTACTGATAATCTTTAATTTTAAAGGGGTTTATACTTTTTTTTCGCCAAAAATCCGTCAAACATTTCATTTGCCAAACTGGTATAATAATTAATCTATTTTCGATAATGATACCTTAAAGTTAATAAATGATTAAAATTCATAATATCTCAAAATAGAAGGCTTGCTGGTCAGGTTTTTGATGCATGTTAGTTTCCTCCACCGTTTATCAAAAATCACATTCAAATGTTATTTAGAGGTTTAACTACACTTTTAGTGATTCTACTTATTGTTTTAATCACAATCGCCAATACTGGAAACGGGCAGTTTTTATTGACCATCTTAAATACTGTACCACATGGTGACAAATGGCTTCACCTCTTTTTGATGGGTACTTTGACCGCTGGCCTCAACCTTTCTTTGAATTTTAGAAAAACAGATTTTAGAAATAAATCCATTTTGACTGGAACACTTATAATGGCTTGTCTCATCACTGCCGAAGAGTTCAGTCAAGCCTTTATTCCTTATAGAAATTTTGAAATATTAGATTTAGTTTGCAATTACCTTGGGATATTTGGAATTGGACAAATTCCTTTTTTCTTCAAGCAATATCTACCTGCATTTGTTTTAAAGAGCATTTCTAAGTAGAGCATTCTCAGAGTGACTTAGCGGAACGCGGATGACACGGATGAACGCTGATTTACGCGGATTTTTTTCTTACGAAAAAAGAGCAATTCTTTAGGATCTCATTTACTTTCTAAAACAAATAAAGCCTTTAGCATTCTATGCTAAAGGCTTTATTTTGTAAAAAATCCGCGACTATCCGTGTCACGTGTCCGCCGTGGCTGATCCGCGTTCCTCTTCGTCATAAGTGCAAGTCGCTCAGAGCAAGCCTTACCTCAATTGAAAAGTTTGACTTCCCATCAATCCAACTTCTGAGTAAACAGATGCCGTGTATTGACCAGAAATTAGTGCTTTGTGTAAGGGAATAAAATCGAATTTCAAACTTTTGTTATTTTTCAAAGTAGTTGACATTACTTGTTGCGCCATGATTGGTTTTGCCTTCATATCTTCCATTGCAGACAATGGAAGTCTCGTAGCATGTTCTGTCAAAACCGTTGTACCTTTTGGGTCTTTTACAACTAAATAAAGTCTTGAAGTTTCACGAGGCACACCACTCAAACCATCAACCTCAAACCGAACACTGATTCTTCTTACCTTTTTGGTTTTATCTGTAATCTCCATTTTTTTATTGCGTACTTCGACCGAAAAGTTATTCGCCTTTGCTCCTTGAATACTTACTGTTGAGCGCTTTTTCTTTTCGATTTTCACATCGCTATTTGGGCCAGAGCCTTTTTCACTTAAAGTGGTCTTAACCGAAGATTTGGTAGGTACCGTTGAGGCAACTGGTAAAGCACTTCCCATTATTTCTTCGTCATTTTTAACCGATTGTACCTTTCTTCGGTTTGACTCTTTCATAGCTGCCATCCGTTCTCTCAAATCACTATTTTGTCTTTGTAACTCCTTATTAGAGTCATTTAAAATCAAGGCTTGCAATCGCAATTCATTTAAAACAAAAGCGTATTCCTCTTTGAGCATTCGGAGTCTTGTTACTTCTTCCTGTAAGCTTTCATCGTACACTTTTGATGCTTTGATTTTTGCAATTTCTTTGTCTTTATTACTCATCTCAGCAATCACTTCAGTGAAAGTAGATTGCAGCTTAGCATTGGATTGCAAGAGTTCATCATAATCAGATTGTAAAGTTTCTATTTCTGATAATAAGCCTGTTTTTGCTCCAATAAACTCGGTTTGTAGTTTATCGATTTCACCGCTTAGTTTGCCGTTTTTATTCATAAAATACCAGCCACCCAAAACGGCCAAAACCATAATAATTGATAAGGTCAGTGTCGTACTTTGTCGTTGTGTCATAATAGAGAAGTGTTTTTAGAGAAATGTAGGCATAGCCTAACATGTTGTGTTTAGACACAAAAAAGAGTACCCTTTTATAGGACGAGATAGGAGTCAAAATAAAAATCCCCCTTGCCAAAATGACAAGGGGGATTCTTTTCAAATGATAGATAGTTTTATGCAGTTGTTGGATCCATTGCTGGTTGATAAAAGAATTGCTCTTTTACAATTTTTCCATTTTGAACTTCATAAACACAAAGTTCTTCGAAATTGGTTGGGCCAGGAGCACCTTTGAAAGTACAATTCATCGACATCGGCAATGCAAAATGATTTCCAGAAACTATAGGGTCTCCAACAGAGGAGCCATGAAATTCTTGAATTGATTCATTCCAAGCTTTTCCTTTTGCGGCGAATGCTTCCATGCCTTGTACAGGTGGAGATGGTGCGCCTTCAGGCTCGATACTCCATGCATTTTCTGCATATAATTCTTTGTAACAGGTTTGGTAATCTCCGCTTCTACAAAGCTCTACCAATCGGTTTGCGATTTCTTGAACGGTCATTGTCTAATGTTTTATAGATTAAAAAATAAATTAAATACTCTTTTTTAATCTCAAGTATGATGTTTGTCTGATAACTTAGTATGGGACAAAACATAGGTTTACTAAACTTCGCCTTAAATTAAAGGTTCGATTTTAAAGGATTGATACCGAAAGTTACTTTAAAATTAAGTTTAGTAAACCTCCGATTCTACTTTTGTCCTGTACAGAGGTCTGATAATGTAAAAATAATAAAAACTATTCTACCCCAAAAAGTGGCTTGAAGTTTCAGCCAATTTATCTTTATGCAATTTATTATAAAGAAAAAGCATCCCTCGCTCTACCCCATGTCTGTAGTCTTGATTAATCGTTTCGGATGTATAGGAATAGGTTTTACTTTTCAATATTTCTTCAGGAGATATTTGCTCAATTATCAAGTCGCTTGGTGGATTATTGATAAAATCCAGCGCCTCGTTATACCATTTATACGATTCATCAAATACTTTTTTCAATCCTTTTGAATCTTTAAAATAATAACTTCCGAAGTAATCAGACCAACTCTGCTCATCTCTATATTCGAGAGGATAGGTTCTTAAAATCAATATTTTTCTTGCGCCATTTTCATAAGCCCATTTTACGGGAAGTGGATCACTCCAACCTCCATCAAAATACGATTTATCCTTGATTTTATGCTTTCCTTTGGTAACAAAAGGCAGTGTACTTGATGCGATGGAATACTCCAACCAATTTTTAGGATTCGTTGGTCTAAAGTATTCTGGCGTTCCAAATTTTCGATTCGTTGCTACAAAATGAATTTCTTTGTCCTCCACCGCTTTCAAAGCTTTCTCAAAGTTAAAAGGGACTTCTTCTTGCGCTACTTTTTTGATGTAATCAATGTCCATATAGCCTTCATTAAAAGCCCTTTTGTAATCAAGGAACTGATTGTCTGCCGCCAAAAAATGCATGGCTTTTAGTATGTAACGAAACTGATCGCTCAAATAATAAGAAGCCGCAATCGTTCCTCCCGAAACCCCAATGTAATGGTCGAATGGTCGAAAACTGGCGGTTAGAAAAGTATCCAAAACCCCTGCGGTGAATGCAATTTTAAATCCACCCCCTTCTATAATTAAACATGTTTTACTCATTAAAAAAACGCATTAAATAGTGTTGAAATTCAATATATGAATTAGAAATCGGTTTTATGACGTAAAAGTAAAAATTCGGTTCAAATCTATACATTTGCAGCATGTGGCAATATCTGCTTAAAAGGTTGATACTCTTTATCCCGACCATTTTTTTGGTATCGGTGGTCACCTTCTTTTTGAGTAAGATGGCTCCTGGCGACCCTGTTGCTGCTCATTTCAAAGATGGCTACACGGAGTTAGATTATGAATTGGAAGCGAACAGAAGAGGGTTGAACAAACCTTCCTTTTACTTTTCTATTCAAACGGCAGCCTACCCTGATACGCTGTTTAAAATTTTAAATCCAGAAAAAAGAAAAACGGTAGAATATCTCATCGGTCAAAATGGAAATTCAGAAACGGTTCAGGCTTATTATAAATCACTGATTCATTTCAGAAAATTGGCCATGCAGGTAGATACGCCAGCAGCTTTTAGTAATTTTTTGGAAAAGCAATCTAAGGCAATATTCTTCGCAAGAAGCGAAAAGGAAATTTTAGAACAACAAAAAATTATTGGTCAAAGATTGGAGGAAAATTCTAATGCGTCCTTATTGACAGGTTTAAAAAAAATGGAATTGGCTCATGACCAAATGAAAAACTCAAAAACATTGAGTCGGCATTATATTCCAAATTTCACTTGGCATGGTTTCAACAATCAATACCATCATTGGATTTCAAATTTCTTAATTGGTGATTTTGGAACAACGGACAAAACTGGTCGAGCTGTTTCTGAAAGGATAAAGACTTCAGTTTTTTACACTTTCATGATAAACATCGTTGCGGTGTTTTTGGCATTTGGTATTGCAATTCCTTTGGGAGTAAAAGCTGCTACAAAAGAAGGCGAACGGTTTGACAAAATCACGACCATCCTATTATATGGATTTTATTCTCTTCCCTCTTTTTGGGTAGCAACCCTCCTTATTCTTTTCTTTTGCAGTCCAGAGTATGGGATGAATATTTTTCCATCTATTGGCATCGGAGGCGACGCGACGAATCGGTCTTTTTTTGCGGTATTTTCGGATAGAGCCTATCATCTGATGCTTCCGATTTTTTGTGTGACTTATCCATCCTTGGCTTTTATTTATCGACAGATGAGAGGCAGTATGGTTCAAGAACTGAAAAAGAATTATGTCAGAACTGCTCGTTCCAAAGGTCTTCCTGAGCGACAAGTCATCTGGGGTCATGCTTTCAAAAATGCGCTCTTTCCAATTATTACTATGATTGCTTCTGTCGTGCCTGCTCTCATCACTGGCGCAGTGGTGATCGAGGTTGTTTTCAATATTCCTGGAATGGGCAAATTGATGGTTGATTCTATTTCAGAGCAAAACTGGCTAATCGTTTACACCATCATGATGATGGGTACCTTCTTTACCATACTTGGAATTTTGATTGCTGATTTACTTTATGCTTGGCTTGATCCGCGAATTCGCTTTTAAAGCGAAGCTTTTCAAAACACATCGAAAAAAGCCTAATTTAGTGAATACCCAGATCTATTAAATTTGCCCATTTTGGTCATAAACCCCTAAGGATCAGTACTATCTCAGTTACTTTGGCACTAAATTTTCGTTAGTATAATTGAAAATATACCTAAAGAAAAAAATTCCAATATCTCCCCTTCACGTCCAATTCAGGATGTACTTGTTTTTTCCTCCAGTTCAGATAAGAAAAGTTAACGTGTGATTTAAACACATGATTAGCAACCGTGAAAATACATAACCATGCACAATTTGCACAAGCACATGATTGCTTTGCTATCAATAATAATGATAGTGAGCAGTTGTAAACACGACCCGATTGATGGATCAGCGAACCCTGATTATCAACTCAAAAAAAATATCCAAGCTGTCTCTCCTGACGGCACTGAATCATACTATATATTACCCGCTCAAACTGATTTATCCGCAATACCACAGGATCCTAAAAATCCACTTTCGTGGGAAAAGGTAGAATTAGGTAAAATGCTGTTTTTTGAAACAGGAATTGCGCTTGATGCCAATCATCCTTCTGCAATTGGGACTTACTCTTGCGGTACCTGTCATGTTCCGTCTGCTGGTTTTTTGCCAGGCAGTTTGCAAGGGTTTGCCGATGGAGGAATTGGATTTGGAATAAATGGAGAAGGTAGAACCATCAGTCCTATATACAATGAGGACGAAGTAGATGTACAAGGAAATAGACCGCTGAGCGTCTTAAATGTAGCTTACGTTTCTAACACATCATGGAATGGTCAATTTGGCGGAAACAATGTAAACCAAGGTACTGAGTCAGTTTGGGACGATAAAGAATCAACGGAAGTAAATCACTTAGGATATCATGGTTTGGAAAGTCAAAATATCGAAGGCATGCATGTTCATCGCATGATGATGAATGAAACCATTGCTGATACTTTAGGCTACAAACTTTATTACGATCGTGCATTCCCAAATAGAAATACGGACGAAAGATATAATATCGAAACTTCTGCTTTAGCTATCTCAGCTTATTTGAGAACCTTGATGACCAACGATGCACCTTTTCAAGAGTGGTTGAGAGGAGATAAAAACGCAATGACAGAAGAACAAAAACAAGGAGCCATGCTTTTCTTTGGAGAAGCACAATGTTTCTTTTGTCACAATAGTCCAGCTTTGCAGTCCAACGAATTTCATGCCTTGGGTGTCAATGGAATCTATCAATCTCCTGAATCCATCGGAACTTCTAAAAATGATAACCGAAACCTCGGTAGAGGTGGTTTCACTCAAAATGTGGCGGATTATTACAAATTCCAAGTACCACAACTGTATAATTTAAAAAATGCAGGTTTTTACTTTCATGGTTCAAGTAAGCGCTCTATCAAAGAAGTGATTGAGTACAAAAGTAATGCTGAACCAGAAAATCCAGATGTACCACGTTCTCAAATTTCTGACCGTTTTCAACGCGTAAATCTTTCAGAAGTAGAAATTGAAAACCTGACAGATTTCATTGAAAATGGACTCTACGACGAAAAAATAGAACGATACGTTCCTGACTTTGTGCTTTCAGGAAACTGCTATCCTAATAATGACCCAATGTCAAAAGTGCATTTGGGATGTGAATAAAAACACGTTGAACGTTTGAGGTTGAAAGTTGTAGGTTCGAATCGCTCGAAACATGCAACAAACAACGCAGAACTTTCAACTTATAAAGATATAACATAACCATAAAAACAGTTGAGTCAATCTCAACATTCGCTCTTTTTAAAATAAAGAAGCCCTAATCCTTCATTGGATTTAGGGTTTTCTTTTTTGAGGTATGCGGAACTTCAGTTCCGCCTTGAAGACCAAAATCTGTAAAGTTTATTATTCTACAAATTTTTCATAAATAACTGCGGAACTGAAGTTCCGCATACTTCGTTCAAAACAACTTCTTTTTTGCATCTTTGCGTTAGGCAAATTTCATATTCTTGAAAAACACACTCACAGGAGCGACTTACTCTCAACGGCTTTGGCAGCGATTCAAGAAGACTCCATCTGCATGGTGGAGTTTTAGGATTTTATGCTTTCTGGCGTTTATTGGCGTGTTTGGTGATTTCATTGCAAATGAAAAACCACTCTACTG